>NZ_CP067140.1:4160000-4378448 GCF_028553805.1 Paracoccus saliphilus
ATCGTCACCCAGCTGAGAAGATGCAGCCCTGCATAGGTGAAGCACAGCAGACCAAGTGCCCGCCGGAATTTCATCAGGCTGATCCCCGCGATTCGCACTAAGGGTGTCACCGCCAGGCTCGCGATAAGGAAATATAGCGCGGTGCGGCCCAACCGATGTTCGACATCGCGGACCGGCTCGACCCCAAGCCCCCCGGTGAAAATATCCCAGACCAACAGGCACAGGGGAATCAGCCCGCCCATCCACACCGCCCAGACCGGCAAGCGGCGCAGCGTATCGTTCAATTGTCGTTTCATCAGTAATTCTTCGTCAGATCCATTCCGGCATAGAGCGAGGCCACCTGCTCACCATAGCCGTTGAATTTCAGCGTTTCCTGCCGCCCGCCAAAAAGGCCAGAGCCAATCCTGCGTTCAGTCGCCTGCGACCAGCGGGGGTGATCCACCTCGGGATTCACATTGGCGTAGAAACCATATTCCGACGGGGCCGTATCCTGCCAGGTCGCGAATGGCTGCTTGTCGGTCAGGGTGATCCTCACGATCGATTTGATCGACTTGAACCCGTATTTCCACGGCACGACCAGACGAATCGGCGCACCATTCTGCTTGGGCATCGGATCGGAATAGAGACCCGTCGCCAGAATCGTCAGCGGATGCATCGCCTCATCCATGCGTAGCCCTTCGCGATAGGGCCATTTGAGAATCGGGTAGCTCTGCCCGCGCATCTCTTCGGGACGCATCAGGGTCTCGAAGGATACGAACCTGGCCGAGGGCTGCACGCCCGCCTTGTTCAGCACCGAGGACAATGGCACGCCGATCCAGGGAATCACCATCGACCACGCCTCGACGCAGCGCAGCCGGTAGATCCGTTCTTCCAACGCATTGTCGGGGGCGAGATCCTCGACACCATAACTGCCGGGCCGCTCGACCATTCCGCCGATTTCAATCGACCATGGATCTATAGTCATCGCATCTGCGTAACGGGCCGGATCCTCCTTCCCGGTGCCGAACTCGTAGAAATTGTTGTAATTGGTAATTTCTTCAAAACTGTTCGGCTTTTCATCCGTGGATAGTGGCGAAGCCTTCCCTGTCAGCGCGGCAGCAGGCGATGCGGCGAACGCGGCCCCTGCGGCAATGAAGCTACGCCGGTTCAGCCAATCGGCCTTGGGGGTAACGTCGGACCAGTTAAGTTTCATATTCTCTCTCCGATATGTCTTGCTCGGCCGGGCTTGCTGACCCATCATCGCATAGTCACGCTGATGGAGGCCGATATGCGCATCACAATCGCTTTACTGTTCGTATGGGCGGGGCTGGGCGTTACAGCCAGCGCCGATGACATTCCGGTGAGCCCGCCGGTAATCCACGAAGTCGAAGGCGATTTCGACGATATCGCCTTCGGGGTCGAGAACGCGATCATAAATGCAGGGTTGGTTATCGAAACACGCAGCCATGCGGGAGAGATGCTGGCCCGGACGAAAGAGGATGTCGGCGGCAAAAGGGATATCTATACCCATGCGGAAATCTTCACATTCTGCTCGGCCAAAATCTCGCGCGAGGTAATGGAGATCGATCCGATGAATATCCAGTTCTGTCCCTATTCGATCTTCCTGTTCGAAACACCGGATGCACCGGGCAGGATCACGGTCGGTCATCCCCACTATGGCGGATCGATGGCGCCCGTGCAGGAATTGCTGGACGGAATCATGGCCGATGCGCTGATGCTGGAATAGGCCCGGCAACCGGACCGTCACATATGTTCAGACATCTTGTCGGATTGCTCTTCCTGTTGCTTCCAACATCGGCTCTTGCCGGAGAATGCGTCGTGTTATTGCACGGACTTGCCCGAACCGACGTATCATTGGCAGTGATGGAGCATGTGCTCGAACGCGAAGGATATCACGTCGTCAGTAACGACTACCCCTCGACCGATCTGCCGATCGAGCCGCTGCTGGCATATGTCGGCAATGCGGTTGCCGAATGTGACGGCGAACGGTTCCATTTCGTCACCCACTCCATGGGCGGCATACTGGTGCGAGGCTGGCTGCGTGATCGTCACCCCAAGGAACTGGGCAGGACGGTCATGCTGGCCCCACCCAATCATGGATCGGAAGTCACCGATGATTACGGCGACCTCGCGATCTATGAATACCTGAACGGTCCTGCGGGAATGCAGCTTGGCACCGATGCGGACAGTATGCCGAACAGATTGCCCAAAGCCGATTTCGAGCTTGGGATCATCGCCGGCGACCGGACTGTGAACCCGATCCTGTCAACCAGCTTCAACGGTCCGAACGACGGCAAGGTCTCGGTCAAAAGCACAAGACTTGACGGCATGACCGATCACCTCGTGGTGCATGCCACCCATACATTCATAATGAATAACCCGGTGGTAATCGCCCAGACCCTGACCTTCCTGCGCGAGGGGCGGTTCGATCATGATATGACGCTTACCGAAGCCATAACGGCGATATTCCCGCAATAGCCTCAGTTGCCGGAAATCTCGCCCAGGAACGCCGCGCCGAAACGCTCCATCCGGGCGGAATCCAGGTGTCGAGAAAGTGCCGCCGAATCCGCAGGCCGCGCCTCGGCGATGCGGCGAATCTGAGTGGTAGAGCATGACAGGGGTTTTCCGGTACCATCCTCTCCACGCATCAGGCGGTTCTGCGCGTCTATCAGGCGGTCGAACAGCTCTCCGGCGGGACGCCCAGCCAATGCGCGGCGATGAGGATGCATCTCGGGCTGCTCTCCAGCGATCACCGCCAGGAACTCGCGGCCATGACTTTCAAGCTTCTTCGCCCCGACCCCGTTCACCTGCGCCATCTCGTCCAGGTTCTGGGGGCGCCGTTCGGCCATCTCGATCAAGGTGCGGTCGGGAAAGATGACATAGGCGGGAACGCGGGCAGCCTCGGCCAGCGCCCGCCGCTTGGCCTTGAGCGCGGATAGCAAGGGTTCATCCTCCTCCGCCACCTGCGTGCGCAGGACCGTGCTGCTCTTGGCCCGCAATGTGGTATCATGGCGAAGGGTGACGCTTTCCTCGCCACGCAGGATCGGATGGGCAGCGTCGGTCAGATGCAACGCGCCGTGGCGTTCGGGATCGGGACGGCACAGGTCCAGCCCCATCATCTGCCGAAAAATCGCCTGCCATTGCCCGCGGCTGTGATCGCGCCCGACACCAAAAGTCGGCAACTGTTCATGACCCCGCCCCCGGACCTTTTCGGTCGCATTCCCGGTCAGGATATCGATCAGGTGCCCCGCGCCGAACCATTCGCCGGTCCGAAGCATCGCCGATAGGGCTTTACGCACCGATTGCGTCCCGTCGAACAGCTTGGGCGGTGTCTCGCACAAATCGCAATTACCGCAATCCTCGGCCAATTCCTCGCCGAAATAGGCCAGCAGACGCTTGCGGCGACAACTGGTCGCCTCGGCCAAGCCCAGAAGCGCGTTCAGCCGGGTGTGATCGGCAGTCTTGCGAGCGGATTCGGCCAGCCCCTCATCCACCTGCATGCGGCGCAAGCGGATATCGTCGGGTCCATAGAGCGTCAAGGTATCGGCCGGATCGCCATCGCGGCCCGCCCTTCCGATTTCCTGGTAATAGGCCTCGATGCTTTTCGGCAGATCCGCATGCAGCACCCAACGGATATCCGGCTTGTCGATCCCCATGCCGAAAGCCACCGTCGCCACAACGATCAGCCCGTCTTCTCGCTGGAACCTGCCTTCGACCTCGCGACGGGGTCCGGCCTCCATGCCGCCATGATAGGCAACGGCACTATGACCGGCCTCGTTCAGGGCAGTGGCCAGAGTCTCGGTTCGGGCGCGGCTGGCACAATAGACGATGCCGGATTGCCCCCGCCGAGCCCCGACGAAACTCAGGACCTGCTTGCGCGGGCTGTCCTTGGGTTGAAAGGCCAGCCGGATATTGGGACGGTCGAAACCGCGCAGGAAGGTTGTCGGTTGTTGACCATCGAACAGGCGGCTTACGATTTCGGCCCGCGTCTCGGCATCGGCCGTGGCGGTAAAGGCAGCCAGCGGCACATTCAGCACCCGCTTCAATTCCCCGATGCGCAAATAATCGGGGCGGAAATCATGACCCCATTGGCTGACGCAATGCGCCTCGTCCACGGCAATTGCCGTCACGCCCGCCCGGCGCAGAAGGTTCATCGTGCCGCCCGAGGCCAGACGTTCCGGCGCCATATAGAGGATTCTCAGATCGCCCTGCCCCAGGGCCTGAAACACCGCGTCGGTTTCTTCCTGTGTATTGCCGCTGGTCAGGGCACCCGCCGCGACCCCCGCCTCGCTGAGTGCCCGGACCTGATCGCGCATCAGGGCGATCAGCGGCGAAATCACAACGGTCACGCCATCCCGCATCAGGGCAGGCAACTGGTAGCACAGCGATTTGCCGCCCCCCGTCGGCATGATCGCCAGCACTTCCTGACCTCCAGCCACGGCCTCGACGATCTCGCGCTGGCCGGGACGGAAGCCGCCAAAGCCCCAAACCTGTCGCAGAAGATCTGTCGGCATCACATTCCGTAGAAGAAGCCCGCGTTATTGGCCAATGCGCGCTGAAGGATGATGATGATCACGAACAGGACCAGAGGCGCGAGATCCAACCCGCCGGTGTTCGGGAGGATATTGCGGATCGGGCGATAGATCGGCTCCAGCAATCGGGACAGCCCGTCCCAGATCGACGCGACCAGGGGCTGGCGCAGGTTCAGGACCTGGAAATTGATAAGCCACGACATGATGATATGGACGATCATCACGAACCACACCACTTGCAGGATCAGTTGCAAGGCTTCGTATAGCGTTCCCATCTTCCCCTCTTCGTAGCGATTGCGCCCTGTATGACCTTGCAGGCGTCTGCGTGCAAGCCGGTTGCCGCAGCGTCCGGCTTGACGATAATGCGGGCAAAGGTCACCCCTGTTCCGAACCAGACATGGGGTGGCCGATGTATCCGTTGATCCGCTTTGCCAAGGAAATGTTGAAATATCGTAACGCGCCTGCCCTTGGGCCGGTCGATCCGCATATTTCAACTCATATCTGCTGGCCCTGGGACCTCGACCCCTGGATCGAGCTGAACAACGGCCGCACTCTGACATTGTATGATCTGGGCCGCATCCCGTTGGCCATGCGCAGCGGATTGATCCCTATCCTGAAGCAGAAGGGCTGGGGCATAACCGTGGCCGGAAACTCGACCCGTTACCGCCGCCGCATCCGAGTATTCAACCGCTTCACAATGATTTCGCGGATGATCGGTTGGGATCATCGTTTCATCTACATGGATCAATCCATGTGGAAGGGCGGCGAGTGCTGCAATCAGGTCCTGATCCGTTCCGCCGTGACTTCGGCCAGGGGGATCGTGCCGCCATCCGAGGTGATAGCCGCTCTGGGTCACGAGGCCGATAGCCCCGAAATGCCCGAATGGGTCAAGGCGTGGATCGAAGCCGACGCCGTCAGGCCCTGGCCGCCTGAACTCCCCGAAGAGGCGAAACGGCACTTGTCAGGCTGACCGGCCTCAGGCCTTATAGGCGCGCAAAAGAAAGAGGGGCGGGATATGAACCGCAGGCGCATCTGGGGTTGGTGGTTTTTCGATTGGGCCAGCCAGCCATATCACACGCTGCTTGTGACCTTTATCTTCTCGATCTACTTCGCCGAGGTCGCCAAGCGCCATTTCATCACCCTCGGAGAGAGCGCGACAATGGCTGGTGCACATGCACAGACATTGTGGGGCTACGGCCTCTCTATCACCGGCGTGGTGATTGCCGTTCTGGCACCCATCCTCGGCGCAATTGCCGATACATCCGGCAAACGTATGCCATGGATATGGCTCTTCTCGACCTTCTATGTCGTGGGCGCGGCCGGCCTGTGGTACCTGATGCCCGAGCAACCCGCACTGATCCGTGCGGTCACCCTGTTCGGCATCGGCATGATCGGGGTCGAGTTCGCCACCATATTCACCAATGCACTGCTCCCCAGCCTCGCCCCGCGAGACGAGATCGGCAGACTGTCCGGTTCGGGCTATGCCTTTGGCTATCTGGGCGGTGTGGTATCGCTGGCCGTGATGCTGGCATTGTTCGCAGAAACGCCAAGCGGCAAGACATTGGCGGGGCTGGAACCGCTCTTCGGTCTCGATCCGGCGCAGCGCGAAGGTACGCGCTTTGTCGGCCCGTTCACGGCGCTCTGGTATGTCCTTTTCATGATCCCCTTCTTCCTCTGGGTCAAGGAGCCGCCCGGTCCCCGCCGCCCCATCCGCATCGGATACGCCCTTCGCGATCTCTGGGTGCTGATCCGCAGTCTGCGCCACCGACGCAGCCTCGCAAGCTGGCTGGTCTCGTCGATGCTGTCACGGGATGCTCTGAACGCGCTTTACGGCTTTGGCGGAGTCTATGCAGGCACGGTGCTGGGTTGGCCGGTGGTCCTTGCAGGTGTGTTCGGGGTCGTCAGCGCAATCTCTGCCTCTGTCATCAGTTGGCTGGGCGGCAAGGCCGACCGGAGGTGGGGCCCGAAACCCGTGATCATCGGCTGCACGCTGATGCTGATGGGTGTTTGCGTTACAGTGGTAGGCATGGACCGGGAAACCCTGTTCGGCATGCCCGTTCCCGACACGCCTCTGATCGCGAATCTACGCCTGCCTGACGTGATCTTTTTCGCCTGCGGTGCCCTGATCGGCGGGGCGGGTGGAGCACTTCAGGCAGCCAGCCGCACCATGATGGTGCGTCACACGAGCGAGGAGCGCGCGACAGAAGGGTTCGGTCTCTATGCCTTGTCGGGCAAGGCCACGGCCTTCCTCGCCCCGTTCCTGATCGCCACCGTCACCGATCTTACCGGAAATCAGCGCATCGGCATTTCTCCCCTGATCTTGATGTTTCTTCTCGCGTTGGTTCTGCTAATCTGGGTCAAACCTGAAGGAGAGGCAAAGCAGTGATCCGTAAATTTTTAACCACAGCGGCCCTGATCGCGGGGCTGGTATCGCCCGCGTTGGCCGAACCTCTGGCCAAGGACGTGTTCGGCCATTTCAAAGGCGCCTCGCAAGGTCCGGCAGTCTCTATCGGTTTCTATTCCAAGGGCTGTGGCCAGGGATTCCAGCAACTTCCCGAAAGCGGTCCAAGCTGGCAGGCGATGCGCCTGTCTCGCAATCGGAACTGGGGCCATCCCGAACTGATCAGTTTCCTGGTCGGACTGTCCCAAGCCGCGCAACAAGCAGGCTGGAAAGGGCTGTATGTGGGCGATATCAGCCAGCCGCGCGGCGGCCCGATGATATCGGGACATGCCAGCCACCAGATCGGGCTCGATGCCGATATCTGGATGCTTCCGCCTTCCTCGCTGAACCTGACTCCCGCGCAGCGCGAAAGCATTTCATCGGTCTCGGTGGTGGCGAAAGGCGGCACCCAGCTCTCCGGCAACTGGAATCCGGGCCATATGGCGATCATGCGCGCCGCCGCCCGCGATCCCCGGGTCGAACGGATTTTCACCGATCCCGTGGTGAAGGTCGCGATGTGCCAGATGGAGCGTGGCAATCGCAGCTGGCTACGCAAGATTCGCCCGTTAAATGGCCATGACTATCACTTTCATGTCCGGCTCTCCTGCCCCAAGGGCTCGATCTGCCGCGAGCAGGATCCGCCCCCTCCGGGCGATGGCTGCGCCGAAGCTGCGGAATGGATCAAGAACCGGATCGACCCGAGCCGCGTCAAACCCACACCCCCCGATCCGAATTACCGTCATCCGCGCAGCTATCGGCTGAGCGAACTGCCCAATCAATGCCGCACCGTCGCCGCCGCACCCTGATCGCGGCCGTTACGGCAATCCTGATCGCGGCCGGCGCCCCTGCGCCGGCCGTAACGCTGGATTACATTGGGACTTATGTCTGGACCGATGACGATCCACGCTTTGGCGGCTTTTCCGGAATCGAGATCACCGAAGGCGGCAGCCGTTTTCATGTCGTCTCGGACCGCACCAACCTGTTCTGGGGAAGTATCGAGCGCGACGACGCAGGCCGTATCCGACACATGAACATTGCCGGTCGGGCGCATCTGAAAGCCAGCAGCGACGAACCGCTTTCCAAGGGATACCTGGGCGACAGCGAAGGGCTGGCAATCGGCGATGACGGTCAAATCTGGGTCAGCTTCGAAGGATTGAACCGGGTCGTCTCCTATCCCGATCCCGACGCGCCCGCACAGCCCCTTCCGCGCCCGCCCGCATTGCCCGAACTCAGGCCCAATCAGGGTTTCGAATCCCTCGCGATCCAGGCGGATGGCGCGTTCTTCACCATCCCCGAACGCTCTATGGGGCCGGATCAACCCTACCCCGTCTTGCGCTTTCGCGATGGCACATGGGAGCAGCCTTTCACTCTCCGGCGCGATGGACGCTGGCTGCCGGTCGGTTCGGATTTCGGGCCGGATGGCTGGTTCTACCTGCTGGAGCGCGGCTTTCAGGGACTTCTGGGGTTTTCGTCCCGCGTCAGTCGCTTCCGCTTCGACGAAACCGGCGTCGCGGAAGAACAATTGCTGCTTGAAACCAGCCCCCTGCAATATGACAACCTCGAAGGATTGTCAGTCTGGCATGACGGCCAAGGCATTAGGCTAACCATGATCTCGGACGATAATTTCCTGTTCGTGCAACGAACGGAACTGGTTGAATACCGGCTGCGCGAGTGACGACAGACCATTGACAGCTGCCACATCCCGGGCGTATGCGCCTTGCTGCCCTGCAAAGGGCCGAGTTGTTCCGCCACCTTGTAAAACGGAAATTCAGCATGACCCGCTACCTGCCCGGCATCCTTGCCATGGCCGCCATCGTCGTGGCCTCGAACATCCTCGTGCAATTCGTCATCGGCGACTGGCTGACATGGGGCGCGTTTACATACCCGCTTGCCTTTCTGGTCACCGATGTGATGAACCGTGTCTATGGCGCGGCAGCGGCGCGGCGCGTCGTGCTGGCGGGCTTCGCGGTGGGAGTCGCCTGCTCCCTCATCGCTGCCGGGTTCGACAAGACCACGCTGCGCATCGCCATCGGCTCGGGCGCGGCCTTCCTGACCGCGCAGCTTTTGGACGTCGTGATCTTCGACAATCTGCGTGACCGCCGGTGGTGGGTCGCGCCGCTGGCCTCGACCCTGGTCGGATCGGCGGTCGATACCGCCCTGTTCTTCGGCATCGCCTTCGCGGCTTTCCTGCCCGCCGACGCCAATACCGGGTGGGCGAACGAAGCGGTGCCGATGCTGGGATACGGCCCTGCGATCCCGCTTTGGGTCTCTCTGGCTGCTGCCGATTGGCTGGTCAAATTGTGCCTCGCCCTACTTGCCCTAGTGCCTTTCCGTATCATTGTACGCAATTTGTTGCATCTACCCCAAGAAAATTGATTGACAGATTTTCGATCTGTGGCACCCTTTCAAATACAACGGCAACTTATTGAAAGGAGGTGGTCCAGTGTCGAGAGTGATATTGGAGAGAGGTGTCGGAACAGTCAGGGGGGCCGTGGCCTGAAGGCAGTCCCGAAGGTCGTAAACCCTGATTGGGCCCGGACGGTTTTCCAACCCTAACCGGACCATCTCCGTGGAACTCGCGGGCCGTCTGATCTGGGCGGCCCGTTTCCATTTTCAGCGCATTTCCAGCCCAGACATATCGCCGATTCCAGCCGATTGTCGGCGCCCTGAACCAACCATCCAACTGTTGCGCAACGGCGGCGCGCGTTGCTAACGGATCCGCGCGCAACACAGGGCGCAGATTGGTCAGCATTTGCTGGTTTTTTGCCTGATCTTCCCGTACACCAAACGTACACAGCCTGTACACAGAGCGTACACAGGCAGCGTGCGCTGCCCAGTGATTTTGAGGCATTCGCGCCAAGCGGCAGACCTGCGCACGATAAATCCGGCATTGCGGCATCAAGGCCAGTACGAAAAACATACTGACCGGGTCGCCACTTCTTCTTCACGCAAATATCCCGGGGTCCGGGGCAGAGCCCCGGCCATCGCGGGACGCATCAACAAGCTCGACGCATCAAGCCCGGTTTGCGCTGTAAAGCCGGATTCAGACCCGCTCTATCGCGATGGCGATGCCCTGCCCCCCGCCGATGCACATGGTGATCAGCGCCTTTTTCCCGCCGATCCGCTCCAGCTCGTAGACTGCCTTTACAGTCAGGATCGCACCGGTCGCGCCGACCGGATGACCCAGGGCGATGGCGCCACCATTCGGATTCACGCGGACCGGATCGAGTCCCAGCCCCTTGTTCACCGCAAGGGCCTGCGCGGCGAATGCCTCGTTCGATTCGATCACGTCGAACTCGTCCGCCTTCAGCCCGGTGCGCTGCATCAGCGCCTCGACCGCAGGCACCGGGCCGATGCCCATCACCTCGGGGCGCACCCCGGCCACAGCATAGCCCAGGATTCGGGCGCGCGGAGTCAGTCCCGCCTTTTCCGCAGCATCGGCTCGCGCCAGGACCAGCGCCGCCGCGCCGTCATTGATACCGCTGGCATTGCCCGCCGTGACCGAGCCGTCCTTCTGGAACACCGCTTTCAGTCCCGCAAGCTTGTCGAGGCTGGTCTCCTTGGGGTGCTCGTCGGTGTCGAACGCGACCACACCCTTGCGGGTCTTGATCTCAAACGGTGCGATCTGGTCCTTGAAATGGCCCGCCGCGATGGCCGCCGCCGCACGGCGCTGCGATTCCATTGCGAATTCGTCCTGCTCGGCGCGGCTGATGTCATGCTCGGCCGCGACATTCTCGGCGGTTACGCCCATATGGCCGGTGCCCATCGGACAGGTCAGCGCGCCGGTCATCATGTCCAGCATTTTCTGATCGCCCATCTTGGCACCGAAGCGGGCCGAGGTCAGGGCATAGGGTGCCCGGCTCATGCTCTCGGCACCGCCTGCCACGGCGAAATCGGCATCGCCGAGCGTCAACACCTGCGTCGCCGAAACCACGGCCTGCGCGCCGGATCCGCATAGGCGGTTCACATTCATTGCCGGAACCGTATGCGGAATCCCGGCATCCAGCATGGCCACGCGGCTGAGATACATGTCGCGCGGTTCTGTATTCAGCACATGGCCGAAAACGACATGGCCGACCTGATCGGGCGATACGCCGCCCCTTTCCAATGCGGCGCGGGTCACATGCGCCGCGAGATCGATTGGCGGAATGGCCGCCAGGCTACCGCCGAAAGTGCCGATGGCGCTACGCGCGCCGGACAGGATCACGATTTCATTTGCGGACATGGTTTCCTCCTCACAGATCATTTGCGGCGATCTTAAGAGCTGGCACCCACATGGCAATGATAATCCATGGCAGGCTGGCTGTGCCGTTGCGGCACTTGCGCGGCAAGGGCAATCGCCGCAATAAAGACAGGATGAGCGAAACCCCTCCCACCCGCCTGAAACTGCGCCTGGAATTCGGCGCGCCGCTGACACTTGGTCCCGGCAAGGCCCGGCTGCTGGAACTGATCGACGACCTGGGGTCGATCTCTGCCGCGGGGCGCGAGATGGGGATGAGCTATAAACGCGCGTGGTCGCTGATCGAGGAAATGAATGCCGCCTTCGCGCGCCCGGTGGTCGAGAGCAGCCGAGGGGGACCGGGCGGCGGCGGGGCGCGGCTGACCGATACAGGGCAGGAAGTCCTGGTCCGTTTCAGAAAGCTGGAAGCCGTCCTGCTGAGCGAAGGCGCGGCAGAGATCGCAGCATTGCAGCGCCTGATCGCCGGTCAGTAACAGGGCCTTACCGCGCCGTCTCCACAAGCCAGTCGCGGAAGGCACGCTGTCCCGCCGTTTCGGGATTCGAATGCAGCCGGGTCAGCCAATAGCTCCCGGCATTCACCTGTTCGGCGAATGGCTGGGCAAGACGGCCCATCGCCACCCAGTCCCGGAACAATACCAGCGGAAGCAGCCCGACCCCGTGTCCGCGTGCGGCCATTTCCGCAATGGCCAGCGAATTGTCGAATACCGGCCCGCGCAGCGGAGGGCATGTCATCCCTTGCGCGGAGAACCAGTGCTCCCATTCCGCGGCACGATAGGAACGCAGCAACGGGGCGCGCGCCAGTTCATCGGTCGATGCCAGCCGCGCCGCCCAAGCCGGGCTGCACAGCACGGTCATCGGCGCCGGCATGAGGGGGGTCGCTTCGGTGGCGTGCCAGCTTCCGCTGCCAAAGCGGATGGCCAGGTCGAGCCCCTCTCCGGCGATATCGACCCGGTTGTTATTGGTATGAATCCGCAGATCGACAGAGGGATGACGGGCACGGAAATCCGGCAGCCGCGGCATCAGCCATTCGGTCGCGAAACTGCCGACGACGCCCAGGTTGACGGTTTCGTGGAACGCGCCGCTGACCGCGATGTCGAGCGCATCCGACATGCCGTCGAAAGCCCGCGTCAGCACCGGCACCAGCGACGCGCCCTCGTCGGTGAGCACCAATCCACGCGGCACCCGCCGGAACAGGGTCACGCCCAACCGCTCCTCCAACCCCCGGATCTGGTGGCTGAGCGCGGCCTGCGTCACGCATAGCTCGATTGCCGCGCGGGTCAGGTTCAGATGCCGCGCCGCGGCCTCGAAGGCGCGAAGTGCGTTCAGGGGGAGTTGTGGACGATCCATCGCCATGTATTAGATTTTCTAATCCCGAAAGTGAAGTATCGTCGTTTGTTCGTTGCCCCACCCTAAGGTTATGCATTTTTTAGCGGAGCATTGGCCCGCGAATCCTTCAAAGACAGGAAAAGGCATGAAATCGAGTTATGAATGCGCGTGCATTGGCCTGAGCGCAGCGGCCGCCTGCACGTTGCCGCAATCGGCAATCGGGCGGTTAACCACTGAGACAATCTCTGCACAGAAGGCGATAGGATGAACACGAACTGCATTCGCATTGCGATGGCGGCCCTTGCCGGTCTGCTCTGGCTACAACCCGCGCAGGCGCAAGACCCCGTCACCGATCGCGTCATCGAGGCGGAACAGAAACTGCAGGCCCGTGTCGGCTATCACATGGTGGACCTGACATCGGGTAAAGCCACCGGCTATCGTTCTGACGAGCGTTTCCCGATGCTCAGCACATTCAAGGTGCCGCTTTGCGCCGCGGTGCTGGCCCGCGTCGATGCCGGGGAAGAAGAACTGGATCGGCGCATAGGCTATGCCAGCGGGGATCTGGTCGAATATTCTCCGGTGACCGAGCAGCATGTCGGCGAGGGAATGACCCTGTCCGCCCTCTGTGACGCCGCTATCACGATGAGCGACAATACCGCGGCGAATCTCTTGCTGGAGACGATTGGCGGACCTGAAGGACTGACGACATTCCTGAGGGCGACCGGGGATCAGGTCAGCCGGCTGGACCGTTGGGAAACCGGGCTGAACGAGGCATTGCCCGGCGATCCGCGCGACACAACCACGCCGCGGGCGATGGTCTCGACCCTGCATCGGTTATTGTTCGGCGACGCGCTGTCAGAGGCGGCCCGCAAGATCCTGATCACCTGGATGGAGAACAATCTTGTAGCGGACGATCTGATCCGTGTCTCGCTCCCCCACGGCTGGTATATCGCTGACAAGAGCGGCGCGGGGGCACGCGGCGCAAGGGCTATCGTCGGAGTGCTGGGTCCAGAAGACAGGCCCGAGCGGATCGTCGCCATCTACATGACGGAGACCTCGGCCTCCATCGAGGCCCGAAATGCCGAGATCGCCAAGATCGCCAAGGTCATTGTCACCAACTGGAACGCGAAAAATTAACAGCGAGAGAATCCGTCGCGCAAGCGTTTCCCCCCTTCTTCTTCATGCAAATATCCCCGGGGGGGGTGCCGGGGGGCAGGCGGCCCCCCGGCCATCGCGGAACGCAAAACCCGCGCAACGGTCAATCTACCGATACATCAGATTGGGCAGGAAGGTCACCAACCCCGGAAACAGCGTAAACAGGG
The DNA here is from genome assembly GCF_028553805.1 of Paracoccus saliphilus. Classification (NCBI taxonomy): domain Bacteria; kingdom Pseudomonadati; phylum Pseudomonadota; class Alphaproteobacteria; order Rhodobacterales; family Paracoccaceae; genus Paracoccus; species Paracoccus saliphilus. The sequence goes on from NZ_CP067140.1 coordinate 4,173,861, forward strand.
CAATCGCGGCAAGCAGGATAAGCAGAAAGGGAAGCGTATCCCGGGCAACCTCGCCGATCCCCCTGCCAGTCATCGATTTCAACACGATCAGGTTGAACCCGACCGGCGGGGTGATCTGCGCGCATTCGATCACGATCACCGCGAAAATCCCGAACCAGATCAGGTCGATCCCTGCTGCATCCACCATCGGCAGCACGACAGAACTGGACAGAACCAGGATCGAGATCCCCTCAAGGAAACAGCCGAGGATCAAAAAGAACAGCGTCAACACCGCGATCAGCATCATTGGCGACAGTTTCAGGCTCTCGACCCATGTCGCCACCATCCGGGGAATATCCGCGAACCCGACGGCGATGGACAGGCAGGCAGCGCAGGCGATGATGAAAGAGATCATGCAGGAGATGCGGGTAGCCGCCAGAAGGCTGTCCATGAACATGTGACGGCTCATCGTGCCATTCAGGAAGGACAACAGAAAGGCACCCAGGATACCGATGGAGGCGGCTTCGGTCGGCGTGGCCAACCCCTGATAGATCGAGCCGATGATCGCCACGATCAGCAGCACCACTGGCAAGAGATCCTTGGACGCCCTCAGCTTCTGCATGAAGGGAACGCGCTCAGGGATTTCGCCGCGCCGCCCGGGATTCAGGATCGACCACAGGGCTATATAGCCCGAGAACAGCAGGACCAGCACCAGCCCCGGTACGATCCCGGCCACGAACAGGCGGGCCACGGATTGCTGCGCAACCACGCCATAGACGATCATGATGATCGATGGCGGGATCAACAGACCGAAAGTTCCCGCCCCCGCCAGCGAGCCGACCATCATGCGCGGATCGTAATTGCGCTTGCGCAACTCTGGCACGGTCATCCGCCCGACCGTGGCGCAGGTGACGGCCGACGAGCCCGAAACGGCGGCCATGACCCCGCAGCCGACCACATTGACATGCAGCAAGCCTCCGGGAAGCCTGCCGACCCAGGGCGACAGCCCACGAAACAGGTTGGCCGACAGGCCCGAGCGCATCAGGATCTCGCCCATCCAGATGAACAGCGGAAGCGCGGTCAGCGCCCAGTTCCAGCTTGCGTCCCACATGGTCGAGGCAAGGATCGGCCCCGCCTCGACCGGCGTGAAGAAGAAGAACATCACCAGCGATACGGCCAGCAGCGAGAGCGCGATCCAGACACCGGAACCAAGGAAGACAAGAAGGCTCAGCAGCAGGGCCACCACGGAAACGGTTACGCTATCCATGAGCCCTACTCCGCCGTGCTGTCGATATTGGTTTCGTAATCGGCAGCCCGCCCGGACAGGATCAGGCCCGCCTGTTCGATGATGCCGATGCACATCACGGCCAGCCCGAAGGCCACGGCGCTTTGCGGAATCCAGAGCGGGATCGCCATCATGCCGGGGCTCAGCTCTCCGAAGCGATAGGTTTCCAGTGTGAACAGCGTCATGTGATAGGCCGCATAGCCGGTGATGAGGATACCAATGGCACAGCACCATATCTCGAAACCGCGGCTGATCCTGCCAGAAAAGAGCTGCGGGATGATCCCGACCCGCACATGCCCGCCATTCACGAAAGTATAGGCCAGCGCCAGAAAGGTGGACGCCGCCAGGCAGAAACCGGAGAGTTCGGTGGTCTCGACCGCCTGCCCCATTTGCCGCGCGACGATCTGCCATAATGTCGCCACCGCGATCGCAGCCAGAAAAGCGCCTGCGGCATAGCCGCAAAACAGGTAAAGCTTATGCGCGATAGCCCTGAACATGAGCACCTCCAATCTTGCAGGAGAGGTAGTCGGTCATATGCCGACCGCCTCCAGGGACGGGGTCACTCCTTGGAGGCCAGGTAGTTGTCCAGCACCTCCACCTCTTCGGGCGATGCACTCTCTTTCCATTCAGCGGTCATCTGCTCGCCGATCCCTGCCAGCTTGGCCTGGAGTTCGGGCGAGGCGTCCGATGTCGTCATGCCGTTTTCCTCCAGTTCCTTCAGCCGCGCCTCGCCGGCCTCCTGACTCAGCTTCCACGCCGTTTCGGTCGCCTTTTCCCCGGCAGCTATCACCGCCTCCTGCATCTCGGGATCAAGCCGCGACAGGGCCCGTTCGTTGATGATGATGGCGTTCTTGTTATGCATCGAGCCCGAATAGGTAAAATGCGACGCGTAATCCCATGCCTGGATATCCACCCCCGTCTGCGCCGAGGTGAACAGCGCCTCGATCAGCCCGGTCGAGAAGGCCTGCGGGACCTCTGCAAAGGGCAGGATCGTCGCCTGGAAACCGAGCAACTCCCCCATGCGCTGCGTCGCGGGAGAGTAGATGCGCAGTTTCACGTCCTGGAATTCAGAGCCGTCAGTCACCTCGAACTTGGTGTAAAAGCCTTGCCCCGGCCAGGGCATATAGCTGAGAACACGCATACCTGCATCGGCGAATGTCTTGTCGAACCACGGTTTCTGCGCATCCATCAGCAGGCGTGCCTCGTCGTAATCGCTGGCCACGTTCGGCACGCTGTCCAGCGTATACATGGGGTTTTCGTTGCCGTAGACGCCGAAACGGATCTCGCCCAACTGCACCTGCCCGGACTGTACCGCGCGGCGGATTGCATCCAGCTTGATCAATTCGCCATTGGGCCGCAGGTCGATCTGGACCTCTCCCTCCGTCGCGGTTTCGACCTCTTCGATGAATTGACGGATGGTCTGCGTGAAGAAGCTGTCCTCGGGATAGCCCGAAGCCATCACCCATTTCGTCTCGGCACTGGCCGTGGAGGCAAGGCAGATGGCGGCGACGGTCATTCCCAGTTTCGCGAAGGCGTTCATTTTACACTCCATGGTTGGACTTCATTTTCTTGATTATTGCCCAACCCGGGAAATATGTCGCGGGATGGGATAGGTTCTGGCGCGGCGATAGCCGCAACCGCAAGCGGCATGAACCGGAAGGCGGACAATACCGGTATCGAGAGGTCAGTGTACTCACTGCCTCTGTCGCCGCAACCGGCAAGACACTGGCAGTTTAGGACTTCAGACGCCGCGCTTGTTGCCCCAGACCAGCACATGAAGCTGCGGCAGGACGCGGGGGGCAAACCAGTCGTCGCCGGTGACTTTCTCGATCAGCCAGAGCAGCCGGTCGGCGCAGGCCTGCAGATCGATAGGCCGATCCGGATCGACCTCGGGGTTGCCGGGCTGGAGATAGAGCGGGAGGTCGGGAAATTTCTCGGCAACCGCTTTGGCCCACAGGTAATCCTCGTCATCGAAGATCACGATCTTCATTACCACATTCGGGCATGTCTCGGCGGCAGTCAGGCAGCGCCCGAAACCCACCCAATCCACGTTTTCACCGCTCGAAGGCGGCTTGGGGCTGAGAACCAGCGTATCGAGGGCCGAGAACCATGGCCGGGCGATCGAGCCCTGGGTTTCGCAGGCGAAACGGTACCCTTCCGCCTTGCCCATCGCGATCACCGGGGCGAAATCCTGGATCGCCGGATTGCCGCCCGAGATGGATATGGTGAGCGGACGTCCCCCCGACAGACGGCGCACCTCTTGCCAGATCGCCTCGGGCGTCATCACCGTCCAGTCATGGCGATAGCGGCTGTCCACGGCATGCAGCGAGTCGCACCAAGAGCAGCGGTAATCGCAGCCACCGGCCCGGATGAACACCGTCGGCTCTCCGATCAGCGCGCCCTCGCCCTGGATCGTGGGTCCGAATATCTCGGCGATACGCAACGTCATGGCCGGTACTCGGCCCAGGTCTTCGGTGTCTCGGACACGCGCACGGCCGCGGTTTCCGGCCAGCGCGCCTTGCACCAGTCATAGAAATGCCGGGCAAGAATCTCGGCGGTCGAGGGGCCGTCGATGATGTCGTTGAGATGCCGGTGATCGAAATTGTCGTCGATATAGGCCTTGAGCGGCCCGAGTTCGTGATAATCCCGGACAAAACCCGCAGCGTTCAATTCCTGCGCAGCCAGTTCGACTACAACGACATAGTTATGTCCATGCAAGCGCGCACATTGATGGTCCGGCGGCAGATGGGACAGTTGATGCGAGGCAGAAAAATGGAATTCCTTGGCGATCCGGTACATTAAGCCTCCGCCTTGCTTGATATGGCCTGCTGCCAGAATTCCGGATCCTCGTAGACCGTCGGATCGTCGATCCCGGCGAGGTGAAAGGCTTCGCGCCGTTCAACGCAGGTGCCACAGCGCCCACAATGATCCGCCCCGCCCTTGTAGCAGGACCATGTTTCCGCGAAGGGCGTGCCTGCCCGCGCGCCCTCGGCAACGATATCGGCCTTGGAGCGATGCACGAACGGGGTCAGAAGCGTCACATCGGCATAGCCATCGAGCGCGGCGCGTTGCATCCGGTCAAAGGCAGTGGTGAATTCCGGGCGGCAATCGGGATAGATGAAGTGATCGCCACCGTGAACGGCGGTGGCCACGGCGCGGTCCCCATTTGCAGCCGCGATGCCATAGGCGATGGTCAGCATGATGGCATTGCGATTGGGGACGACGGTGATCTTCATCGTCTCTTCGGCATAATGCCCGTCGGGAACGCCGATATCCCCGGTCAGGGCCGATCCGGTCAGCGCCGCGCCGACCGAACGCAAATCGATGACATGATGCGGCACGTCCAGGCGCTCGGCGCAAGCGACCGCATAGTCCAGCTCCTTGCGGTGGCGCTGGCCGTAATCGAAAGAGACGAGGCGGGAAAGCTCCCCTCGCGCTGCCAGCATATGAGCGAGTGAAACGGAATCGAGTCCGCCGGAGCAGATGACAATGGCTTTCATGTTTCAGTCCTTGTTTTGATGACCGGGTAGGCTGCGACCGGTGGCGCGCTCTTAGAAGACGCGCGGGCAGAAAGCAACTTTCAGAACGCCTATCAGGGCACAGGCAAGAAAACGCCAATACAGGAGCATTGGACATGCATATTTTCGCCAGTTATGGATTGCGCGCGATTTTCATTTCCCGCCCAAGGAGAATTTTGATGCCCCCGATTATTCGTCATCTGACAACAGGCACAGCCTTGACTGCCTTGCTCTCAACCTCGGCGATGGCAGAATCCACGCCCTCCTCGAGCAGTGTTTTCTCGCCCTCGAACATCGCCGCAGGTGTGCTGCGCATGGCCGTATCCTATGGCCGCATGATTGCGGATATCCGCTATGACGCAATGGAGGTCGATCCGATACGCGGTGAATTGGTCATGCGCGAGTTGACGGTTGCGGGCCTTGGTCCTCATGCCAATTGCCGTGTGTCCCTGGGAAGGATGCGTGTATCGGGCATTTCCATCTGGGGTGCGGAAGATTCGCGCGTACGATTGGACGCGGCCGATATATCGGTGGCGAATAATTGTTTCGGCGCGAATGCGGCGATGATCGGCATGGTCACCGGGGGCGATGCCATCCCGGTCTCGGATCTGGCCATCGATACGCGCCAATCCATGGGTCGGGGTGCCCTGGTCGCGGATATCGAGATCAACAGTCCCGGCATCGCCCGGATCGAGGGAACGGCAGATTTCGATTATGTCTCGCTCTTCGCCCCTGGCATATTGCAGGAGATGATGAATGAGGGGCAGTCCTCGCCGCTGGCCGATCCCGAGAGCGACGATTTTTCCGACTCTCAAGGTGATGACATGTCGGATCAGGCACCTGAGATGGGCCTTCGCGGCACCCTGCGCTCGGCACATCTGTCGGTCGAAAATCTCGGGGTGTGGGAACGCATGCAACCGATGATCCCGCCCGGCATGCTGGACCCCGCGACAATCGACAATATCGTCAGCGCCGAACCCGGAACCGAGTTGCACGGCATCGAGCAGGACCTGGCCGATGCCGCCAAGGCCTTCATTGCGGAACCTACACGCGTAACAGCCGAAATCCGGCCCGATCAGCCAATCGCGTTCGACAGCACCGAATGGAAAACCCCGCAGGACGCCGCGACGCTGTTCAAGCCCGGCTTCACCAACGCCTTACCCACACCGCCCGTCGCGCTGATTGCCGATCCCGCAGAAGATGACGAAGATCCGCGCGCGCTCGGCCTGGCGCTGGCGCGAGGACAGGGCGTGCCGCAGAACATCAACCGCGCCATCGAATTGCTGACCCCGATACAGGACGAGGGAGAGGTGGCACTGGCGCTTGCGGACCTGAAAACCGCCAGCGATCCGGCTGCCGCCTATGCACATGCGCTGACGGCGGCAGAGACCGGGACGCCCGGCGCGCTGAGCATGCTCGACCGCATCGAGGCCCGCTTGCCCACCGCCGATCTGCTGGCCGCGCAACCGGCCGCCGATAGCGATTTGCCGGACTCTGTCTTTGCCTCGGCCGTTGCGTTGCGCGATGCGGCATTGGCCCGCGAAGAGGGCGACGGAGCGCCTCGCAGCTACGCGCTTGCCTGGCGCCTGGCGTCATTGGCCGCTGCTGCAGGAGACAGCCCGGCACAATCGCTCATGGCCCGGCTCGATGCGCGTTTCGGTGGGGAGCCCACCTGGATCGAGACCCGCGACGAAGCCGCTGACCTGGCCATGTCGGACTGGTCCGAGCAGGATCTGGCGGGTAGGCTGGCCAGAGAATGAGGCATGGAGGATGGCCGATGGATATCAGCCGGCCATTTCTTTCACGGTCCGGAACATGACATCGATTCCACGGGCCAATTGATCGAAATCGGTCCATTCTTCCGGTGCGTGCGAGATACCGTTGTGGCTGGGAACGAAGATCAGGCCGGTCGGCGCGAAATCGGCCATGATCATCGCGTCATGACCCGCGCCGCTGACCATCACCCGGCTTTTCAGGCCCAGCTCATCCGCATGCCGAGACAACGCGCCGTGGATTTCTGACGACAGAAGCGTGGGTTGCGCGAAAAGCTGCAGCTCCACCTCGCTAGTCAAACCATTGCCATTCGCCTTTTCGACCACGGCTTGCGTTTGCGAGATCAGTTCGCGCACGACCTCTTCCTTCGGCGCCCGGATATCGACGCTGAAGGTCACCTGATCGGGAATGACATTCGCACCGCCGGGTAAGACATCGATCTTGCCGACAGTCAGAACGGCGTCCTGCCCGATGCTGCGGGCAAGGTCGGGCAGTTCGGAAAGGACCGAGACCGCGCCAACCAGCGCGTCCCGGCGGGCATTCATCGGCGTGGTGCCCGCATGGCCCGCCTGCCCGCGGATCGTCACCTTCAGTTGTGACAGCCCGACGATGCGGTCCACGATGGCGACATCCTCGCCATGTGTTTCCAGCACCGGACCCTGTTCGATATGCAGTTCCAGAAATGCGTGAATCGCGCCGGGTGGCAGCACCGCCAGACCTGCATTTTCCGGATCGAGCCCATATTCGCGCATCGCCTCTGCCACGGAAATGCCATCATCGTCGCGAAGATCGGACAAGCCATCCGTATCGACCTTGCCCGTCAGGATACGCGACCCGAACAGCCCGCCGCCGAAACGCGCGCCCTCCTCTTCGATCATTGCGATGAATTCGATGGGGCGGTTGGGAACCAGCCCCTGCTCCTGAAACAGGAAAGCGATCTCGATACCCGTGATCACCCCCGCGGGGCCATCAAACTTGCCGCCATTCGGGACCGAGTCGAAATGCGAGCCGACAATGATCGGGGCAAGTCCCGGATCACGCCCCTCCAATCGTCCGAAGATATTGCCCACGGCATCCTCGCGCACGACCAATCCGGCCTTGGCCATCTGATCGCGCAGATAGTCGCGTGCCTGGCGGAACTCCGGGCTATAGGTCAACCGGGTGGTGCCATTGCCCGGCGTGGCGGTAAAGCGATCCAATCCCTCGATCAGACCTTGGATACGTTCGGTTCTGGCAATGCGTGTCATCAGAGCAACCCCACGAAAATTCCGGCTAACACCACCGACACCATGGTCACGGTCACAAAACCTGCAACCAGCATCGACGGCAACATATGCGCTGTCAGTGCCTCGCGCTCATCCTGATCGTCGGTGAGCGTATTCACGACCTCATTGGTGATGATGTAGTCAGCCGGAAACCCGTAAAGCGCGGTCAATGCGCAGGCAAAGGCCATGGCAGGAGTCATTCCCACCAACCGGCCCGCAATGAAGGCAAACAGATACATTCCGAAAACGCCTATCGCGATCGTGCCGACCATCGGCACTGCCAGTTCAAGCAGCATCTCGGGCGTGGCGCGTTTAAGCCCGTCAAAGACGAAGACCATCAGGATCAGGATCGTGAAACCGAAAGCATTGGCGGATCGCAGGGGCTGGCGCTCGAGAAACCCGACCGAGGTGGCCAGCACGCCGAAGACAAGGCACAGCACGAAGGGGCTGATGCTGAAGATCGGTTTGACCAGCTCTGCGGCGCTCCATGCCAGCAACGCGACAATGCCGAGGCGCAGAAACTTGAAGTAATAGGTATTGTAAGCGGCAGGCATGGCAGAGAATAGTCCCGGCGGCTGATCTGCTTCGCCACCGTGATCCGTCACGGCAGCGCCCTCGGCCTTCCAGTCACCGGCACGATAGCGGGCTAGCACCCGCTTGCCTTCACGCTTGAGCATCACGGCAGTCAGCGGATAGCCGATAAAACCTTGCATCACGTAGATCAGGATCGCCAGCACCGACAGGCTTTCCAACCCCGCCTCGGTCGCGGCATTCGACATGATCAAGGACGAAACGATGCCACCCACCAATGGTGGCGTGGCGACCACCACGGTCTGGTAGTCCAGCACCAGCAAGCCGATCGTGAACAGGATCGCCACGATCCCCACTATCCCCGCCAGCGCTACGACCACGGTACGCCATTGCTTCGTCAGCTCTTCGACGGACAGCAACGTGCCCATATTCGTGATCAGCAAATACATCGCCAGAAACACGATGGGAGTCTGGAAACCGGCCAGTTCGACGATATCAGTGGGAAAGAAGGTCCAGTAGCCGAACAGGAAAAGCACGGCGCAGATAAAGACCGAGGGCAGCCATGATCTTGTTCGCGTAGAGACGACATCGCCGACATAGAGAATGAACGCGAGAATGGCAAAGGCCAGTAATTGTGGCATCGTTCGAGAGCCTCCGCAGGGCTGATGACGCCGCTGGTCGTCCAGCAGCCGATCACGGTCAGATGGCCGAACACGCATCGCGACCGATCATGAATGCCGGATTTTTGATCCATATGGATGTATTTTGCAATGGATAATTGCCTACCCGGTGAGTATCGGTCTTGATCGAGGCAGGAGGCTTGAGAAGCGGTGGAGGGTGTCATGGGAACCGGAACGCCTTTGGACAGGCAGCAGATGCTGGAAGGGACGCTATCCTCGGATCTGCGATATCTGATGGCGGTCAGCTATATCGTGCTAGCCAATAATCAGGTGACCAACCGCTATATCGAGCGTCGATACGATATGCCGGTGCATGCATGGTCCACACTTTATGCCATCGTCACCTATCCCGGCCTACGCGCGAAGGATATTCAGCACCTCTTTCCCCGGCCGCAGAACACGATCAGCCGGGTGGTGGCGCTTCTGGAGCGCCGGGGATTGGTTCGCCAAGTCGTATCCGATCAGGATGGGCGTGCCAAAAGCCTGCTGCCGACCCCGGCGGGAACCAGGCTGCTGGACGAAATCAAGGCAAAAGCTCTTGAACGTCAGAACGAGATGTTCAGCGTGCTGGACGATGAAGAGCGTCAGACATTCCTGGAACTGTGTCGCAAGATTGCGGCCGGGGATCGGTTATGTGCCTCCGAGGCGATGAAAGAGTCATAGAGGTATCGGCCTCAGCTCTTAACTGCCTCGATGCGCCGCGCCCGCACTTGCGATGTCCTGCGGATGAATGCAACGATGAAGAGTGCGGTCAAAATCAGGATGATCGTCGGGGCGGGGGCGCTGTCCAGGAAGAAACTTAGGTAAACGCCACTCAACATCGCGACAAGGCAGACCAACACCGCCACCGCCAGCATCCGGCCGAAACTGCGCACCAACAGGAAGGCGATTGCACCTGGGGCGATCAGCAAGCCGACCGCCAGGATGAGGCCAGTTGCGGAAAGCGTTGCGACAATGGTCAGGGACAGGATCGTCAGAAGGCCGTAATGCAGGATCGCGACCGGCAGGCCGGATGCCTGGGCCTGAGCGGGATCGAAGGCGTGCAGCATCAGGTCTTTCCATTTTAGCAGCAGCGCCACCGACACGAACAGCGCGATCAGGCCGGCCGTCCACAGATCCTGAGTACCAACCCCGAGCATGTTGCCGAACAGAATGTGATCGAGATGAACATCCGTGGTGATCGAAGTATAGATGACGATTCCCAGTCCGAACATGCCGGAGAATACCACCCCCATGACGGTGTCCTGCTTGACCCGGCTGTTATTCGACAGATAGCCCGTGGCCAGGGCAGTCAGCATGCCGGCACCGAAAGCGCCGAGGATCAGCGGGAACCCCATGATATAGGCCAGCACGATTCCCGGCAGCACCGCGTGGCTGACAGCATCGCCCATCAATGCCCAGCCCTTCAGCACCAGGAAACAGGACAACAGCGCCGTCGGCACGGCGACCATTGCCGCGATCAGGAAGGCTTTCTGCATGAAGGGAAATTGAAACGGCATCAAAAGCGTGTCGATCATGACGCCACCTCGTCCTTGTGCAATGACGCGGCAGCCTTGGCCTTGGCAGCCAGCAGGCCATGCTTCGGAGCCCAGACGAAAGCTGCCAGGAAGATCAGTGTCTGCAGGCAGACGATGATCCCGCCCGTTGCCCCGTCGAGGAAATAGCTGAGATAGGCACCGGTGAAACTAGAAATTGTACCGATCGCCACCGACACCAGGATCAGTCGCGGAAACCGGTCGCAGAGCAGATAGGCGGTGGCCCCCGGCGTCACCACCATGGCAATGACCAGGAAAGCCCCCACAGTCTGCATCGCCGCGACCACGCAAGCCGATAGCAGGATGAAGAAAACTGCCTTCAACAGGCCGGGGCGAAGGCCGATGGAACGCGCGTGGCTTTCATCGAAGAACACCACCATCAGGTCTTTCCATTTCAGCAACAACACGGCCAGTGAAACGAAACCGATGATGGCAAGCTGCAAGGTGTCTTCGGGTGTGATCGCGAGGATATTGCCCATGGTAATGGTCTGGATCGAGATCGCCATCGGGTTGATCGACACCAGGAACAGGCCCAGGCCGAAGAACGAGGTGAAGATCAGCCCGATCACGACATCGACCTTGAGCCCCGACCTGTCGGACAGGAACAGCATGGCCGCCGCCGCCAACCCGCCCGACAGGAACGCCCCCAAGGCAAAGGGCAGGCCCAGCATATAGGCACCCGCAACCCCCGGCACGACGGAATGGGACAGCGCATCGCCGATCAGCGACCAGCCTTTCAGCATCAGATAAGATGACAGGAACGCACAGACTCCCCCCACCAGGGCCGAGACCCACATCGCGTTGGTCATGTAACCATAGCTGAAGGGTTCGAGCAGAAGGTTCATTCGGACTCCTCCCGCGTATGGGTCCGGTCGCCATATTGCACCAGCGGCCGTTCATCATCCGACAGGATGGTGACGTGACGCGGATCGGCATCGTCATGAAGCGCCTCTCCGCCCAGTGTGATGTGACGCAGGACCCCGCCGAAGGCCGTTTCGAGATTGTCGCGGGTAAAGGTCGTCTCGGTCGGCCCATAGGCAAGCACCGTTCCATTGACCAGGACCACCCGATCGCAGAACTCGGGCACCGAACCCAGGTTATGGGTGGAAACCAGCATCACCCGACCCTCGTCGCGCAATTCGCGCAGCAATGCGATGATCTGCTCTTCGGTCTTCACGTCCACGCCGGTGAAAGGCTCGTCCAGCAGGATCACCTGCCCGTTCTGTGCCAGCGCGCGAGCCAGAAAGACACGCTTCTTCTGTCCCCCCGACAGCTCACCGATCTGACGATGGCGATACTCCTGCATGTTCACACGAGCCAATGCAGAGTCCACGGCATCGCGATCGGTTTTCGAAGGGCGGCGCAAAAAGCCCATATGGCCATACCGCCCCATCATCACGACATCCTCGACAAGTACGGGAAACGACCAGTCCACCTCCTCGGCTTGCGGGACATAGGCGACAAGATTCTGCTTCAAGGCCCGCGCCACATCCATTCCGAGCAGGCTGATCTCTCCTTCAGCCACGCGAACGAAGCCCATGATGGCCTTGAACAACGTCGATTTCCCGGCCCCGTTCACACCAACCAGTGCCGTGACCGTTCCGCGGGGAATCTGAAAGCTCGATTGCCGCAACGCTGTGTGCCCGTTGCGATAAATGACCGTGATCTCGCGGGCATCGATACCACTGCCAGGATCGGTTTCTGCGTCAACGGGAACAGTTTGATTGTCGCGCATCATATCAATCTTTCTGCCGGAAGGCCGTCTCCCGGACTCAATTCTTGTCAGCTGTAAGACCGTCGGCAATCGTCCTGGAGGTCACGGTCAGGAGTTCCAGATAGCTCGGCACGGGACCGTCGGGCTCGGACAGGCTGTCGACATACAGGACTCCGCCATATTGCGCGCCCGTCTCGCGCGCGACCTGCTCCGCTGGCGCGGTGTTCACCGTGCTTTCGCAGAACACGACCGGAATGTCGTGCTCTCTCACCCCGTCGATCACCGCCCGCACCTGCTGCGGCGTGCCCATCTGATCGGAATTCATCGGCCAGAGGTATAGCTCCTTCATACCGAAATCGCGGGCGAGATAACTGAACGCCCCCTCGCAGGTGACCAGCCATCGCTGCGCCTCGGGCAGTTCGGTGATCTGTTGACGCAGGGGTTCGAGCGTGGCCCGCAGCTCTTTCTTGTAAGTTTCGGCGTTCTTCGCATAGGCGGTGGCATTGCCGGGGTCATGTTCTGCAAAGGCGGCTTCGATATTGTCGATATAGATCATCGCATTGTCGATGCCCATCCAGGCATGTGGATTCGCCTTTCCCTCATAGGAACCCGACGCGATCGAAATCGGATCGATTCCTTCTGTCAACGTGACCGAAGGGACTTCGCTCAGATTGGACAGGAACTGCTCGAACCACAATTCGAGATTCAGCCCGTTCCACAGGATCAAGTCCGCATCCTGCGCCCGGACGATATCCTGTGGCGTCGGTTCATAGCCATGAATCTCGGCGCCAGGCTTGGTGATCGACACCACCTCCGCTGCGTCGCCCGCCACATGCCGCGCCATATCAGCAAGAACGGTAAAGGTCGTCACCACCTTCATCCTGTCTTCGGCCCATGCAGCACCGGCAAACAACGCCGAAGCCGTCGCCGTGGCAAGAAGCCGCCTCACCGAAGAATTCATCTGATTTCCTTTCATGGGTTGAGGGATCACCGCCATGTAAATGCAACGCATTCGCAATAGTCAAGAAGAATGCGACGCATTCGCATTTTGTTGTCCGCCCGGTCGGATCGAGTTAAGGAGTATATTCGACACAGGAGAACGCAGGATGTGCGCTGATATCACTGACCTTGCCCAAGCTTTGCGCGACGCCGGTCTGCGGGCAACCCAACAGCGAACGGTCCTGCTGTCGATCCTGATGGAATCGGCGGATCACCCCAACGCGGACGAGTTATACGCCCGCGCCAAGACCATCGATGATTCGGTATCCTTGGCGACCGTCTATCGCACTCTCTCGGCGCTGGAAGAGGCTGGCCTGATTCGCAAGCTCAGTTTCGAGAATGAGCCCGCGCGCTTCGAGATCACACCTGTCGCCGAGCATGACCACCTGGTCGATATCGACAGTGGAGAGGTGATCGAACTAAGCAGCGAGGAAATCACCCGGCTGCGGCAGGAACTGGTCGAGCGCATGGGATACGAAATCCTGAGCCAGCATACGTTAATACGGGCACGGAAGAAGCCAGGCTAGAGCGAGTTCGGCTTTCGGAAAACTTGATGCCTCAATCCCGAACCAGCGCGGATTTGGTGGATTCGGGCCAATGCGCATAGGGCAGTACGGCGCCGTCATTGCGGCTTTGACTGACCCGCGACAAATCTATTTGGGCCGTGACCCATCCGGGGCGGTCCATCTCTCCCTCGGCAATGATCCCCGTTTCCGGCCAAAAACCATCGGGCGGGCCGTAGATGGCGGCGCGCCCGCGGTTCTCGTCCACCGCCGGCATCCAGTCGCAGGAACCTACGGTCGGAGCCTGCACCACGACGCATTGGCTTTCCAGCGCCCGCGCCATCGCGCCGATGCGGACACGATGGAAGCCCGCGATCGTATCGGTGCAGCTTGGCACGAGGATCAGCTCGATCTGCGCTTCGGCCAAGACCCGTCCCAGCAAGGGGAATTCGCTGTCATAACAGATCAGGATGCCGATTCGACCCAGATCCGTATCGAAAACGCGCAGGCCCGAGGCGCCTGTGACATTCCAGTCTTCGCGTTCGAACCGAGTCATGATCTGCTTGTCCTGATAGCCGATACAACCACCGGGACCATACAGAACCGCACGGTTCACCGGCCGGTCACCCGCGAACACCGGACCCGAGGCCGCAAGGATATGACAGCCATGCCGTGCCGCCAGCTTCTGATGCAGATCGCCAACCGCATCCGTATGGCGAGCAACCTCGTGCAGGGATGCTTCCAGATCGCTCGCCACTTCGGCCCCGCCCAGCGAGGCAAGTTCCATCGCGCCATATTCGGGGAATACCAGCAGGTCAGCACCTTCGGCCTTCTCGACCCAGGATGTCAGCTTGACTTCATATTCGGAGAAGCTGTCGAACCAGTCTAACGAGTAAGCGGCGGTGGCGATCTTCACAATTGCCTCATCCAGAATTGCAGTGGTTTCTCGGTTTGATCCGAATCTCCGACATCTTTCCACGAAAAACTTGCGGTGACACCCGGTAGCGGCGCATATCCCCGCTTGCGCCAAAAGCCGTCCAGGGGACGGTAATCCGCAGGCCGCGCCGGATGGTCGGCAGGACGCACGACACTGCAAAAAGCGCAATAACGCGCGCCCAACGCTCGGGCATGAGCCTCGCGCGCATCAAAGAAGGCATGTCCCAAGCCATGTCCGCGATATTCCGGCAGCAATACCGACTCCGCACAATAGAAGATATCCGCCAGCGGTTCTGGCCGGCCCTTGAATGCAGCGGCAAAATCATTGGCATGATCGGTCATGGGCGCCCCAGTCGACGCCCCGATGATCCTGGTTCCGTCCAGGGCAGCTACGACCACGGCCCCCGGCGATTGATAGGCGGTGAGGTAGTTCCGCTCATAATCCAGATCGCCATCATAGAGATAAGGCCAGGCACGGAACACGGCGATACGCAGACGGGCGACATCGTCCAGCGCCGCTTCAAGCGCTTCGCCGGTCAGAACGCGCGTCGCAATGCTCATGCGCCGACCTGCCGGGTCCATTCACCAAGGTTGTAATAGGTCGTGACGCGCGAAATCTTGCCGTCGCGGACTGTGAAAAACGACCCGGCGGGCAGGCGATATTTCTGACCGTTCGCGGGCGGCAGCCCCTCATCAGTCTTGAGATAGGTGCCGTTCACGATGAATTCCGCCGCTGCGCGATCGCCATCGTCATTGGTGAAAACCACCATATCCGTCAGGTTCTCACGATAGCATTCACTCATATGCGCATTGAATTCTGCGAACAGTTCCTTGCCCTTACGAATTTCCCCCTCGTTGACATGATGTTCGATCTCGTCATGCAGCAGGTCCAGCATCCGGTCGGTCTGGCCAGCATTGAAGGCGTCGAAATAGGCTGCGATCAGCGATTTGGTATCCATGCGAATCTCCGTGTTTTCCTGACTGATCTAGCGGGCCCGAGCGGTCGCGTCACCTCCGCCCAAGGGACCAGACAGACTTGATTTCCGCATATAAGCTGTTAGCGCTACGAACGACTTCTGCGTAAAAAGGGAACGCGTTCATGAACGATCAGAACAAGCTTGGTCACCGTGAGATCACTTGCTTCAAGGCATATGATGTGCGGGGCGAGTTGGGTGTCAATCTAGACCCGGATGTCGCCTACCGGATCGGCCGGGCCTTTGCCGAAGCCCGGAACGCCAAACGTGTTGTCGTGGGACGCGACAGCCGCGCAAGTTCTCCTGAATTGGCAGAGGCGCTGATCCGCGGGCTGACCGATGGCGGAGCGGATGTTCTGGATATCGGGCTGGCGGGTACTGAAGAAGTGTATTTCCACACCGGATTCCACGACACGGATGGCGGGATCGAGGTGACCGCTTCGCATAACCCGATCAATTACAACGGTATGAAAATCGTTGGGCGCGGCTCTGCCCCGCTGGACCCGGCCACCGAATTGCCGCCGATCGTCGATCTGGCAACGTCGGGCGATTTCACCCAGGCTTCCAAAAAGGGCGAGATCACCGATTTCAGCCATGCGAGGGCCGATTACGCCAAGGCGATGGCCGATTTCGTCGATATCGGCGCGCTGAAACCGATGAAAATCCTGGTCAATGCCGGGAATGGTACCGCAGGCCCGACCTTTGACGCCATTGCCGATGAATTGCAGCGCCGCGGCGCCCCGCTGACCTTCGTACGATTGCATCATGATGTCGATTCCAGCTTTCCGAATGGCATTCCCAATCCGTTGTTGCCGGAAAACCAGCCTCCGACGGTTCAGGCCGTCAAGGACGAGAATGCCGATCTGGGCGTCGCATGGGATGGTGATTTCGACCGTTGCTTCTTCTTTGACGAAAATGGCCGCTTCATCCCCGGCGAATATATCGTCGGGCTATTGGGCGCGGCGTTCCTCGAGAAATCGCCGGGCGAAAAGGTTGTGCATGATCCCCGCGTGATCATGAACACCCGCGCCATGATCGAAACAGCAGGCGGCGAAGCCGTCGTCAGCAAGACCGGCCACGCCTTCATCAAGCGCAAGATGCGTGATGTCGGTGCAATCTACGGCGGCGAGATGTCGGCCCATCACTATTTCCGCGATTTCTACTATTGCGACAGCGGCATGATCCCTTGGCTGCTGATGATCGAACTTCTCGCGCGCAAAGGAAAGACGCTGGCCGAATTGCTGTCGGAACGGATGACACTCTATCCTTCTTCCGGCGAGACAAATTACACGATCGACGACCCCGATGCCGCGATTGCGCGCCTGATCGAGCGTTACGAGGCGCAGGCCGAAAGCAGGGACGATCTGGACGGTGTATCGCTGAATTTCGGCAATTGGCGCTTCAACCTGCGCAAATCGAATACCGAGCCGGTCGTTCGCCTGAACCTCGAATCCGATGGCGATGCCGAACTGGTGGCCGAGAAACAGGCCGAATTGGCCGCGTTGCTGAAGGGCTGATCCCGGGTGAACAGGCTGCGCCAGCCGTGGCGCAGCCTATTGCTTAGGAGATTTGGGAAAACCGAAGGCGATATAATCTCGCATATAGGCAGAACGAGCGGCCGAGATCAGATCCTTGTCAGACAGGAACGCAGGATAATTGCCCGGTTCCAGCTTTTCCATTTGCGGATCAGGAATGTCAGCTGTCTTGCAAAGATACGCAATGTCGTCCTCGAGCCGTTCCTCGCGCAGAAGCATATCGGGCTGGGCAAAGCGTCCGAAACCACCAAGAACGGCCGATTGCGTGGCCCAATGTGGATGTGTTGGCAATGTCGTCTGGCCACTCAGGTTTCGCCCCAGAAACTCCAGAAAGTCGCGGAACAGGGGCATGACCTGATCATCGTTCAGCTCGGCCAGCGCGGCATCTTCCGGCAAGGGGACGCGATGGGTTTCGCGCATCAATTGTCGCAATTCGGGCTTCGCCTCTGACAGCAGCTGCAGGAATGCATCCCAAGCCCGATGAAGGGGATGCCGTAGAATGGTGAAACTGCGATGTCCGGGATGCTGACGCTTCCATTGGCGCAAGCTGCTTTGCGTATAGTCGCGCGTGACCTGGCCCAAGCCCTTGAACCATTCCTGCTGGCTGATCGTGACACCCCCTTTGATCGGCATATAGATCAGCCCTGACCCCGCCTCGCTGGTTGTGAAACTGGGAACGGTTGGACCTCGCCGGGGTTCGAAATTCGGGACCTGGCCAAGTGCGAAAGGGTCCAGCTGGTGCAGATCGGCCTGCATCTCCTGGAAATTCGAGACCTTGTCTTCCATCGAGCGCGGGTTCTGCGGCACCTGATCGCTGGCCGGATCGACCCGTTGCAGATCGGTGCGCCCCAGCCAGTGCATAAGGCCGGTCATCACCTCGCTATCCCTCAGGTCACTATATCCCAGCCAAAAACTGCTTTGACCGCTAGTTTGAAGGCGATGCATGACACGTAGCTGGAATTCCCGGATATCCGACAACATTTGCCGGAACTCTTCACCATCATATTTTATCGATGCAGGAATAGGGGTTTCAGTCTCGTTCAGTTTCCATTGGTTGGTTTCCCATGCCAGCCGGGTCGAGACATAGCTTTCCAGAGGATTGCGGGTCAGGATGATTTTCGCACAAAGCCGATCATCCATGATCGCGTCGAATACGCGCGGATCGTGATCGTGAAAATAGCGAAACCCCGGCAAATGCCCGGGCTTGTCGAACAGCTTGTTTAGCAACAGTATCGGATCTGCCTCACGCTCCTCACGCGTGATGCCCTGCAACTCGTCCTTGTCGGGCCAGCCCATCATGTAAGGATTGAACGCCTCGCCAAAGCAGGTGACCTTCTTGATCGCGTTCAGCGTCGCTTCCAGGAGGTTCGAGCCGGTGCGCATCTCGGCAAAAATCACAAAACTACGGAAATTCTCGGCCATCAAATATTGTTCCTCGCCAGTATATGGGACGCTTTCGTGATCGGCTGATCGCCGGTCAGATGAGGATGCAGGCCGGAATTGCGCAGACGCTGCAGATGTTCCGGTAATCCAGCTATATCGCGCATTGGGGGCAGTTCCGTCACCGGCTTGGCATCCGGATCGATCTGACTCAACACCTTATCCAGTATCGCCTGCGGTCGGGCAATGAAATCGTTGAATTCCCAGAGTTGCACACGCGCCTTTACCCAGACTGAATTCAGCACCTGCAACTGCTCCATTTCAGTGCGTTGCAGCATAGCGGTAATACGACGAACATCGTCGAACGGCATATCCATATCCAACAGGGGCAAATTCCACGCCCCGGTGACGACAACCAGATACGCGTTTGGATCCGTTGCCATGAACCAGTTCAGCTCTTGGTTGTCGCGCGGGCTGAACTGAAATACCTGCATGCGCTCGGTCACGCGGATCAGCGCGGTCAGGAAACGCTGCGGATCGTAATCACGAACAACCGCACTGGACGAAAGCGCACCGGGTCCGATTTCGGGACGGCCAGCAAACTCTACCATTTCCGGCCCAAGAAGGTGCCCATGAACATCGCCCGGCATATGTTCGCGCAACCAATCCTCGAAACCCGGGAATATGTCAGTCATCCCCTGAAATACCGCATATGGGGCAGCGGTTTTGCCGTTTTCCGCATCCTTGCGGGGAAAACGGCTCTGCATATAAAGCCCCGGTCTCCCCAGAATGCGTCTGCTCAGAGTACGCGCGATCATTCTCTCGATATTGGCAGGCTGCGGCGGTGTCAGGTCGGGTTCTGGACCTGCTGGTCTTGGAAAATATTCAAGCAATCGTGCCGCACCCGGCCAGATCTTTCGGGCGACGAAACAATTGGCTTCCTCCAATGCGTGCAAATGGTCGTCATAGGCCAGATAAGGCCGCCCCCGATGGTCGAACCTCGCGAATGTCAGCGAACGGCTTTCAATGTCGCTCGAATGGCGTCGTGCCAATGTCTGGAAATAGCTTTCATCCGGAATCCAGCAGCGGCGAAAGAAGCGATCATACTCCCTGCGGCGCGGATCGTTGAGAATCGCGCGCAAGGTCCTTGCCGTAAGACACCACCACTGCGACCCTAGATGCGGCGTCAATCCCCGAGGCAATTTACGCCTGACACCTAATTTGCGTTGTATTGCGACGCAGCGATCGAACAGCTTCCGGTGTTTACGCCAATCGATCGGGAAATAGAGGGTGAAACGCTCTTCGTTCAGACCGCCGATGACCCAACCAACTTCATTCGTATCAACGCTTTCGATGTAGTCACGCCCGGGATTCGCAGCCAGGAAGGCGGTCAAGTCGGAGACCGAGCGCAATGGCAGACAAGACCCCGAGGCCAGATAGACATGCGTGCACTCGGGATATGCCTCGAGCAGCTGGCCGGCAGCGTGTTGCGTCGCCGCGATCAGGCTGAACCGGCCCCAATTGCAACGTACCCGCTGCGAATACAGGATGTCCGGCAGGTCCGACAGGTTGCGCTTCATTTCGGCAGCCTTGGCGGCGGGAACCTTGGCATCGATATGGATCACGACCTTCGCCCCACCATCGGCCCAGATCCGCGCCATCCGTGCGGCCATCGGCAGATTCGCGTGGCATAGAAGCACCACGCCCAGCTTCCCCCCGTCGGTCATGGCCAGTTTCCACTCGAAATCAGGCCGAGATCTTCAAGCTGCCGCCAATCTTGATACTCACGCGACTCGCTGCACCATAGATGCGCGCCCTCCTGCAATCCGGCGTGATAGGCCCGATACTCCTGGCTATTCGCATAATGCTGGCCACGGTCCAGCTCTTCCGCCGATTTATCCGCGAATGTGGACAGGAATTTGGCATGCAGCAGGCATCCGGACGCCATCTCACCGCCATCCTCATCATAAACCCAGTTCAGGGATCGTGGCAGCAGCATATGGGTCGAACTGTAATATACATATCGCCGGTTCCAATTCACCAACGGGATCTTGTTCAATGCTGGTCCCGATTTCGGATCATATGAAAAGAAGGTTCGCGTTCTCGGGCCGCCCTGTATCCACAGATTGCCAAGATAACTGTTCTTGCGCATTGAGTAGTTGGCCGGGTCAAACCAGCGTGCGATCTCGAACGGATTCTGCCCTTCCCGGTATATCTTCTCGTCCAGCGCGCCCTTGGGATACATATCCAGTAGCATCGCCGGAAATGACCGCCGGCCTGAATCCGCCAGCCAATCTGTCAGCGCCGTCAACGGGCGATCGTCGCAACGGGGATAGACAAGGAACTCGTCGGGATCGACGGTCAGGCACCAATGTCCGTGCCCGTAGCGGAACAACAGCCAACCCAACCAGTCCATACCGAAACGAGACTGCTTGTAACTGGCTTTCGTCCACCACAGGGAAACATCCGGTTGCTCGCATAAATACTCGGTGCTTCCATCATCACTGTTGTTGTCGACAAACAGGAAATGCCGGACACCGAGCTTGCGATAATAGTCGAGGAAATAGGGCAGCCGCACCCGCTCATTGCGTTGGGTGACGAAAACCAGGATATCACGCGGCGCGATCTGTTTGGTTCGATCCGTCAGCAACATCAATGTATGTCGACGCTTGATCGCGCGCCCAATCAGCCATTGCCGTTCTATACGGCGGCGAAGTCGACCTGGTATTGGCAGACGTTTGAGATTCTGCACGTTCTGGCACCTATCAATGTGATCGAATCGATACTTACTCATTTTCCGTCATGGTTTTCGCTTCGGTAGGAGGCAAGCTTGTCTCCACATCGTTCGGTGCTATAGGTGGCTGCTCGCCGACCCCCATCAACCCCAGCTCAACCAATTGCTTCCACCCCATATATAGCAGCGAATCGCGGCACCACAGAATCGGCGCGTCTGTGATGGCCTGATGATAATCCACGAAACTGTCAGGATCCGCGAAATGTTGACGACGCCAAAGCTCTTCCTCTGATTTCACGACAATTTCGGGCAGAAATTTGCTATGCAACAGCACACCTGAAAGCCGGGTATCACCGGGGCCATCATACAAATCGTTCAACCTAGCAGGCAGCAGGGAATGGGTTGAATTGACATAGACATATCGCCAATGCCAACGGATCAGCGGCAGCTTGTTCAGTGTCGGGGCACGATCTGGCTCCGACACAAAGAATGCCCGCTCACGGACTCCGCCTCGGACGATACGATTACCCTTGGGCTGGGCAATCACGGTCCGATAAGGACCGGCATCGAACCACGGCAAGCGCTCGGTCACAGAGGCATCTTCCGCGGCATCCGCCTGCCCGAGAGGCGCGCGCGGATACAGATCCAGCATCAATGCACCCATACCGTGCACGCCCTGACGATCCAAGCGGCCGGTCAGATCTGCGAGATTCCGACGATCCCATTCCGGATAAACCAGCAGTTCATCGGCATCGACCGTGACGCACCAATGATCATGGCCATAGCGCAGCAACAACGCCCCCACCCAGTCCATGCCGAACCTGCTTGTCCTGTAGCTGTAACGGCTGCGCCATAGCGAGAGGTCGGATTGCTGCAGCAAAAACCCGGTCGAACCGTCATCGCTGTCGTTATCCACGATCAGAAAATGTTGAACACCCAGCCTCCGGTAATGCGCCAGGAACTCTGGCAAACGGGCCACCTCGTTCCGGATCGAAGCGAACAACAAGACATCATCCTTTCGGATCGACGCCGTGCGATCCGAAAGCGGCGACAGCCTGCGACCGGTCCGGATCGCCCGCCACAACAATTCACGCCGTTTCCAGCGCAGGCGATATGCGATCCAGGCCCGGTGCAAGCGGCTCCTTGTCTGACCGGATTCTGCGCTCAAGCCCGGTAATTGCCGGTTTGATGCCAGCGCCAGGCGTCACCGATCATCTGCTTCATGGTCGAACGGTCAGGTCGCCAGCCCAACTCATCCTTGGCCCGCTGACTGCCACAGACCAGCTTGACCGCATCACCACCGCGGCGCGGCCCATCGACCATCGGCACGGGGCGGTTGGTCACATGGCGCGTGGCATCCACGACCTCGCGGACCGAGAAACCGTCGCCCGTTCCCAGACAAAAGACCTGGCTTTCCTTGCCCGACCGCAGCCATTCCAGTCCCTTCACATGGGCATCGACCAGATCCATCACATGGACATAGTCGCGGATGCAGGTTCCATCGGCAGTCGGATAATCGGTGCCATGGATCGTCAATGCGTCGCGGCGACCATCCACGGCATCGAGGATCAGTGGAATCAGGTGGGTTTCGGGACGATGAAACTCGCCAACCTCCGTTTCCGGATCGGCACCCGCAACATTGAAATAGCGAAAGATCACGTGCCGCATGCCATGCGCTGCGCCGAAATCGACCAACATATCCTCGATCGCACGCTTGCTGGCGCCATAGGCATTCAGCGGCGCCTGCACCGAGGATTCATCCAGCATCTCGCCATCGCAATCGCCATAGGTCGCACAAGTCGAGCTGAAAACGAAATCCAAGCAATCTGCCGCAATTGCCGCCTCGATGAGATTGAGCGAGCCACAGACGTTGTTGCGCCAATACTTGCCGGGTTCCGCCATGGCCTCGCCCACCTGACTGAGTGCCGCAAAATGCAACACCGCAACCGGCTTGTGCTCGGCAAAGGCCGCGTCCAGCGCCGCCCGGTCCATCAGGTCGGCCTTGACCAGCGGCCCGAATTTCACCGCATCGGCCCAGCCGGTCGACAGGTTATCCAAGGTAACCGGCACATAGCCAGCCTGCGCCAACGCCTTGCAAGCATGCGAGCCGCATGTAACCGGCCCCGCCGGTAACCAAAACCTTATCGGACATGCAATTACTCCGCCGCGCGGCGTGTCGCCGAAACACCGTTCAGATAATCGAGGAACTCATCCCGCAGATCATCGCGTTCCAGTCCGAAGGCTACCGTCGCCTGCAGGAATCCTGCCTTGGAGCCACAATCGAACCGCTGTCCGCGGAAGCGCAGGCCAAAGACATCGCGACCATTCTCGATTTCATCGGCGATCGCATCGGTCAGTTGGATTTCCCCGCCCGAACCCTGTTTCAGGCTGTTCAGGTTTTTCATCACGCTCGGCGCCAGGATATAACGTCCAATGACGGCAAGATTCGATGGAGCGGAACCCTGGGCAGGTTTTTCCACCATGCCTTTTGCCCGAACGATGGCCCCCATATCCTCGGCCACATCCAGCACGCCATAAGAGGACGCTTTTTCCTCGGGAACTTCCATCGTTGCGACCATGCTGCCGCCGGTCTCGTTATAAGCCTCGATCATCTGCTGAAGGCAGGGAGGCTCGCCCATGATGACGTCGTCGGTCAGAATGACCGCAAACGGCTCGTCATCGGCCAGAAGACGGCGAGCACACCAGACGGCATGACCCAATCCCAGAGCCTTATGCTGTCGGATATAGGCGATGGCACCCGATTCCATGTTCGTCTCGCGAAGCGTGCTCAGCAGCGCATCCTTGCCAGCTTTCTTGAGGTTCGATTCCAGCTCATGCGCGTGGTCAAAATAATCCTCCAGCGCACCTTTGCCCCTGGACGTGACGAAAATGAACTCTTTGATACCGGCCGCCCGTGCCTCGTCGATGGCATATTGGATCAGCGGTCGGTCGACCAGCGTCATGATCTCTTTCGGAATGCTTTTGGTCGCGGGCAAAAAGCGCGTTCCCAGACCGGCCACCGGGAAAATGGCTTTGGTTACTTTACGACTCATGCATAGTACCCTTTTTTATTGCAGTTTGCTTAATCACACATGTGATGCGGCAAAGTTCGGGGCGTATAGCCCGCATCGCGCCTCAACGCGTCGCACACACGATAGTTCGTTCAATTGATCAAAGAAAGACAACGGATATTTTAAATTTTAGGCATAAGCCGGTTTCCACTCATCACACAAATACACTTCACGCACAGGTCAGGCATACACCGTCAGTCGAGCCCCATGGCCCGCATCATCGCTTCCAATCTTGAAACGTCCCCGGGATTGTTCAGTTCCCAGAACTGGCGGCCGCGCGATTTTACTTCGACACACAGAACTTTGCCACCGCGCTCCAGAAAACGCAATTGTTCCAGTCCTTCCAGCTTCTCCAGCACCCCCTCTGACCACTGGGGATAGGCATTCAAGGCACCGGGCCGATAGGCATAGACCCCAACATGATGGTAGACGGGGCTGAGATCGTCCGGGCCAAACTCGTCCGCGGCATAGGGAATGACCTCTTTGGAAAAATACAGTGCCTGCCCGTCATGACCGAATACCGCGGTTGTCCCGCCGACACGTCCGGCCTTGCGATCCGCCAACAAA
Source organism: Paracoccus saliphilus (assembly GCF_028553805.1). Lineage (NCBI taxonomy): Bacteria > Pseudomonadati > Pseudomonadota > Alphaproteobacteria > Rhodobacterales > Paracoccaceae > Paracoccus > Paracoccus saliphilus. The sequence continues at coordinate 4,198,840 of NZ_CP067140.1, forward strand.
TCCGCGCGCATCCGGCCCGTACAACGCAGTACCGGGGTTGCAACATCCGCATCGGGATCTGCGCGCAACCCCGCCACCAGATCCTCGACGAACCATGTCGGCGTAAGCGGGGCATCACCCTGAAAATTTACAATAATTTCCGGTGTGACCCCTAAGACCTTCACCGCTTCGGCGCAACGCTCCGTCCCGTTTCGGCATTTTTCCGACGTCATGACCACTTCGGCGCCAAAATCTTGAGCATGATCACGAATCCGCTCATCCTCGGTCGCCACGACGACATGATCCACACCTGATACCGCCGTCGCCGCATCCCAACTGCGACGAATCAGGCTGCGAGCCTCGCCGGAAGCTCCTTTCAACTCGACCAACGGCTTGCCCGGATACCGCGTCGAGGCATGGCGCGCCGGAATGACGATCAGGACAGACATCTTCAGGCTTTCACCAGCAGCACCCCGGGCGCATATGCGATGAAGAACGGGTTCTCGAAACCCGGTTTCCCATAGGCAAGCGGGCTGTGATCGTCGAAACGCACCACTTCTCCGCCGGCACCGCGCAATACAGCATCACCCGCGGCCGTGTCCCACTCCATCGTGCGGCCGAGCCGTGGATACAGATCCGCCTCGCCTGTCGCGACAAGGCAGAACTTCAGGGACGAGCCAGCGCTCGTCATGTCCCGAACCCCGTATTGGGCGATGTAGTCATCGGTCGCCGCGTCACGATGGGATTTCGAGGCCACCACCATCAGCCCACGGTTATCGGGTGTCGGGTTCACCCCCACCGAATGCAACTCCCCCGGCTGATCTCCGAACGGGCCCCGCTCCTCGACAGAACGGCCATCCGCAGTCGTGTAGAAGAGACGGTTTTTTGCTGGTGCGTAAACGATACCACGCACCGGAGCGCCGTTCTCGACATAGGCGATATTGACGGTGAAATCTCCGCGCCGCTGCACGAATTCCTTCGTGCCATCCAGCGGATCGACGATCAGGAAAGTCCCGCCAGTCTGGGCATGGGTCTCGGCCTGCTCCTCGGTCACAAGCGGGATATCGGGGAACGCCTCGCGCAGCCCGGCGGAAATCAGCGCATCCGCGGCCTCGTCAGCGGCGGTGACCGGCGAATCATCGGATTTGGCACGAACATCAAAATCATCCGCCTCGTAGATCTCCATGATCTTCTGCCCGGCCTGCAACGCGAGACGGCGCATTTCGGTGATTAGTCGATCATATTGCATCTGGCTTTCCTTCACTTCGTTACCAACCATCCCCCGTCCCGATCGTGCGGGCTTACATATTCACTTATGCTCGCGCAATATCGGTTGGGCAAGGTTCCGCCAAACTTGGCGTGATATCGCATTTTTTCGATTGCCCGAATCTCCTCATGACCAATTTTGACATCGTTTATCCGATGCCGAAACCGCAACCTGTCGGGAACAGCCGTCGCGACTCTTTTCGTGACCATCTTCCTGTCATGGTATCTGCCGGTGGGGCTGCGCATCTCACCCGCCGCGTAGCGCCGCCTGAATTGCCTTGTCCAGAGCCTGCAGGAAACGTGACCGATCCGCCTTCGTGAAACCCGCCCCACCGCCTCGATGGAACGGATCCGCCGCGCGGATATCGCTCATCAGATCGCGCGTCGCGAGGCGCGAACCGATATTCGCCATGGTAAGTGCCTCGCCATCATGCTGCATGACCTGCGCCCCGGCCTTCAGACATCGATCGGCCAGCACGATATCCGCCGTCACCACGATATCGCCCGGCCCGCATCTCTCGGCAATCCAGCGGTCGGCGATATCGGGCCCCTCGTCAACGATGACCAGCGACACGAGCGGATTTGCCGAGGGACGCAATCCGCCATTGCAGACAAGGATCATCGGGACGCGCAACCGGGTGGCGACCCGCTCGGCCTCTGCCTTGACCGGGCAGGCATCCGCATCGATATACAAGCTCGTCATGCGAACAGCCCGCCCTGTCGAGGCCCGCGATCAGTCACGTAGCAATTCGTTGACCGAGGTCTTGGCACGGGTTTTGGCGTCCACCCGCTTCACGATCACGGCGCAATAGAGGTTCACCCCGTTCTTCGACGGCATAGAGCCCGACACCACCACCGAACCGGCCGGAACCTCGCCATACATGACCTCGCCGGTTTCGCGGTCAACGATCTTGGTCGACTGGCCGATGAAGACGCCCATGCCCAGGACCGAACCTTCACGGATGATGCAACCTTCGACCACTTCGGAACGCGCACCGATGAAGCATTCATCCTCGATGATGGTCGGCCCGGCCTGCAGCGGTTCCAGCACACCGCCGATACCGACGCCGCCGGACAGATGGACATTCTTGCCGATCTGCGCGCAGGAGCCGACCGTGGCCCATGTATCGACCATCGTCCCTTCGCCCACATTGGCGCCCAGGTTGACGAAGGACGGCATCAGGACAGCCCCTTTGCCGATAAAGGCGCTGCGGCGCACGATGGCGCCCGGCACCGCGCGAAATCCCGCTGCGCGCCATTGATTGTCGCCCCAGTCCTTGAACTTGCTATCGACCTTGTCCCACCAGTTCGCACGCTGGGGACCGCCGGCCATCTCCTCCATGTCCCGCAGCCGGAACGACAACAGGACCGCCTTCTTGGCCCATTGGTTCACATGCCAGTCATTGCCCTGTTTCTCGGCGACACGCAGCATTCCGCTATCGAGCCTTTGCAGGGTCTCGTCTACCGCTTCGCGGGCTTCACCTTGCGTGGCGGGAGTGATCTCGGCCCGCTTCTCCCACGCGGCTTCGATGGCTTTTTCCAGAGCTTGGGTCATCTTTGGCTTTTTCCTTGATCTGTCGCGTTCGGGTGGAAACTGTTTCTTCAGCGCTATAAGCGTAGGGAAAGCCCCGTGCAATCCGCACAGGCTGCCAATTGCGCCGAGGACCCGATGACCGACAAGGAAGAACGCGCCCATTCCATGCCCCATAGCGACGAAGATGCCGCGCGCGCCGAACGTATTCCGGACACGCCCCAGACCCGCGCCCCGGCCTATCGGCTCGCCTTCACAGACCGGGAGTTTCTCTTGCGCAAAGAACTACGCCCCGTAAGACTGCAACTCGAACTGCTCAAGCCCGAGATGATCATGGATGAGCGGGGGATAGAATCGACCGTTGTCCTGTTCGGCGGCGCACGCATTCCTGCGCCGGAACATGCGGATACTGCCCGCACGCCGACCCTTGGCGCATTGTCCAAATATTACGAACAGGCCCGCCGCTTCGCTCGCATCATGACCGAACGCAGCCTTGCGACCTATGGCCGCGAATTCGTGATCTGCACCGGCGGTGGTCCCGGCGTGATGGAGGCGGGCAATATGGGCGCGGAAGAGGCCGGCGGCCAATCCATCGGACTATCCATCGTGCTGCCGCATGAACAGGCGCCCAACGACTATGTCACCCCCGATCTGTGCTTCAATTTCCATTACTTCGCCATCCGCAAGATGCATTTCCTGATGCGGGCGCGGGCGATCACCGTCTTTCCCGGCGGTTTCGGCACGATGGATGAGCTGTTCGAGACGTTGACCCTGATCCAGACCGGGCGGATGAAACGCGTTCCGATCCTGCTGTTCGGACGGGAGTTCTGGGACGAGGTCATCAACTGGAAGGCCCTGGCCAAGGCCGGAACGATCAGCGACGATGATCTGGACCTGTTCCGCTATGTCGAAACCGCCGATGAGGCAGTGCAGATCATAGACGAATGGGAGTTGCCCCGCGACTGAGCGGGACCACCCACCGCGCCGCCTTTCCACGGCGATAATTTACATCGAGACAGCCTCAATTCCCGATTGTCAGCGGGATCGGATTTCGTTACGCCCTGATTGTTACAGTATAACGTAACAATCAGGAAACATCCCTCCCAGGATGCAGTAACCGGAAGAGGTCAAAGACGATGCAAATGGCAATCACCAGATATCTTGGCGCAGTGGCGGTCGGTTCGATGCTGCTTTTCGCCGCACAGGCGCAGGCGAACGAAAGCGCCGACAAATCCTCGTCACATGATCATTCGCATGAACATGATCACGCGCATGACACCGACAAATCCGTCTACAAGGGCTATTTCGAAGATAGCCAGGTCGAAGACCGCCCGCTTTCGGATTGGGAAGGCGACTGGCAGTCCGTCTACCCCTATCTGGTGGATGGCACGCTTGACCCGGTGATGGCTGACAAGGCCGCACATGGCGACAAGTCCGTCGAGGAATACCGCGCCTATTACGAGACCGGATACAAAACCGACACCGACCGGATCGTGATCGAGGGCGACAGCGTAACCTTCTACGAAGGCGACGCATCAGTGCGAGGAACCTACGAAAGCGACGGCTACGAAATCCTGACCTATGAAAAGGGCAATCGCGGCGTTCGGTTCATCTTCAAGAAGACCGCGGGCGATGACGAGGCCCCTGACTTCTTCCAGTTCAGCGATCACCGCATCGCCCCCGAGAAGTCCGATCATTACCACCTTTACTGGGGAGATGACCGCGCGGCTCTGCTGGAAGAACTGACCAACTGGCCGACCTACTATCCCTCGTCACTCAGCAAAGAGCAAATCGTCGAGGAAATGCTGGCGCATTGACGCGATTTTCAGGCTGCCCGCTTTCTTCTGGGCAGCCTGCTTCAGGCCGGATTCTGTTCTGCCGATCCAAGCCGCAAAAGAGAAAACTCACCCCGACGCTTCGGCGGCGATCTCTGCCCGGCTCTTGCGGCCCCGCTCGGTCGCGGATTTCAGCTGACCACAAGCGGCCATGATATCCTCGCCACGCGGCGTTCGGATCGGGCTGGCGTAACCCGCCTTATGGACGATATCGGCAAAGCTCTCGATCCGCTCCCAACTCGAGCGCTGGTAGGGCGCGCCGGGCCATTCGTTGAAGGGGATCAGGTTGATCTTGGCCGGAATACCGCGAATCAGCTTGACCAGGCGCCGGGCATCCTCGTCGCTGTCATTCACCCCGTCCAGCATCACATATTCGAAGGTGATCCGCTCGCTGTTCGACAATCGCGGATATTCGCGCAGCGCCGCCAAAAGCGTCTCGATATTCCAGCGGCGATTGATCGGCACCAGCTTGTTGCGCACCTCGTCGGTGGTGGCGTGAAAACTGACCGCCAGAAGGCAGCCGATCTCTTCGGCGGTGCGGGCGATCTCGGGCACGACGCCGCTGGTCGAAAGGGTGATCCGGCGGCGCGAGAGGCTCAACCCCTCGTTGTCCATGACGACCTTCATCGCATCGCGAACGCCCTCGAAATTATACAGGGGCTCGCCCATACCCATCAGCACCATGTTGCTGACCAGCCGCGTCTCGTCCCTTGGCGCACCCGGCACCGGCCATTCGCCCAGATCGTCGCGCGCCACCATCAGCTGGCCGACGATCTCGCCCGGGGTCAGGTTGCGCACCAATTTCTGCGTGCCGGTATGGCAGAAGGAACAGGTCAGTGTGCAGCCCACCTGCGAGGAAACGCAAAGCGTGCCCCGCCCCTCTTCGGGGATATAGACCGCCTCGACCTCATGCCCACCGGCGATTCGCAGCAGGTATTTCCTGGTGCCATCGGCACTGACCTGACGGCTCACGATCTCGGGTAGAGCGATTTCGAACGTCTCGGCCAGCAGCGCCCGGTAATCCTTGGCCAGGTTGGTCATCTGCGCGAAATCGCGCACACCCCAATGATAGATCCACTGCCAGACCTGCCCGACCCGCATCTTTGCCTGCTTCTCGGGCGTGCCCGCGGCAATCAGCGCATCGCGCAACTGATCGCGTGTCAGGCCGACAATATTCACCCGGCCACCTTCGGGCAGCTTTCGGGGGATGGTCAGAACATCCTGCGTGATCGGAGCGGACATGTCAGGGTCACCGGCAAATTGATTGAAGGACCCGGAAATAAGCTAAACGGGGCCGTAAATCAACAGGCCCCGTGCAGGACCCTCGGCCCTGCATCGACAAGCTTTGGTCCCCTGCCTTACTGGCAGCGTTCTTTCGCAGTATTGGTCGCTGCGGTAATGCCCGAAAGGCTGAAGGTATCCTTGGTCACCGTCCCGCGCGAGGAACGCCCGGTGATCGTGGTATCCGACCCGGCCCGCAATGCGCCGATCAGCTTCTGATCTTCGTCGGGGCTACCGGTCCAGGCACTTTCGCCCTCGGTGAACAGGTTGAATTTCTGCCCCCCCACATCGAGCTCGACCGTAGAATCGGGCGCGAAGGGATAGCCGCCGGTGAACGACACTTCGCCATTCTGACCCGGACGGTAAGCGACATACAGGCGGATATCGCCACGCGTCACTTCCTTGGGGTTCCCTTCAGAATCCGTGTTCACCGTGGATTTCGGAGGCGACACCGCCCAGCATTCCTGAGGATCTGTTGCCGCGAACACGGTCCAGTCCCCTTCGGTTGCAACGACATTGTTGGATTCCTGTGCGCCCGCTGTCCCCAGCCCAGCCATCAGGAGTGCGACTGCGGCCATGCCGCGCAGCGTGATATTCTTCATGCTCTGGTCTCCTGCCATGTTTCGCCGCTCAGTTCGACGTTCTTTTCCCGATTGCGTTGGTCTTTTCAACCACCTGTGGACAGGATAACGAAAATCACTGCATGAAAAAGGGGAACATGCGTAAAATCGCGCAATTGTCAGGGGGAAAATTGTGATGCGAGCAGCAGAAATGATCGAATTGTGGCGCGGAGGCCGGCGCGAGAGCCTTCATCTGGGCCATGCCGTGATCTGCGACAGCACCGGGGTGCTCGAAGCCTGGGGCAACCCGAGCGAGGTGATTTTTCCGCGATCATCGTGCAAGATGGTCCAGGCATTGCCGCTTCTGGAAAGCGGCGCGGCGGACGCTGCGGGCCTGACCGACCGCCAGCTTGCCTTGGCCTGTGCCAGCCATAACGGCGCCCATATCCATGTCGAGGCGGTGGATCGCTGGCTGACCACGCTTGACCTGCAGGAAACGGACCTGCGCTGCGGTTGCCACATGCCCAAGGACCCGGACGAGAACCGGCGCCTGACCTGTTCGGACCACAAGCCGGACCAGCGGCATAACAACTGCTCAGGCAAACATGCCGGTTTCCTGACCCTCAACCGCCATCTGGGCGGCGGGCCGGAATATGTCGATCCAGAGCACCCGGTTCAACAAGCCGCGAAAGCCGCCTTTGAAGAGGTCACCGGGGAAACCAGCCCGGGCTATGGCATCGACGGCTGCTCGGCACCCAACCATGCCTGCAGCCTCACCGGACTCGCCAGTGCCATGGCCAGGTTTGCCAAACCCGGCGGCGACCGGAGGGGGCAGGCAATGCAACGCCTGGTCGCTGCAATGCGCACCCATCCCGAGATGGTGGCAGGCGAAGGACGCGCCTGCACCACCCTCATGCGCGCGATGCAAGGCAAGGTCGCGGTCAAGACCGGCGCCGAGGGCGTCTTCGTCGCCATCCTGCCCGAACAGGGGCTAGGCATCGCGCTCAAGGCCCTGGACGGCGCCACCCGTGCCAGCGAAGCGGCGATCATTGCGCTTCTGCTGCATCTGGATGTCTTGGACAAAGACAATCCGGTCGTCTCGACCTACCTGACAGGTCCGATCCGGAACTGGCGTGGAACCGTCACCGGGGAAATGCGGACCGCGCCGGGCTTCCCCGACTGATTCGTCACGAATCCGACGCATTTTTCTGCTTGAATACCGCCATGAGGGCCGCGCCCCCAATCGTCCCTCTGAAATACCGTTCGGCCGGCACCCCTTTGGCAGAGCGGGTGTCGGCCCCCTCCCCATCTCGCGCATCTGGATCCCGAACCCGGTCCTCTCGGGGCATGCCCTCAAAGCAGCTCCCAGATCAGGCGCAATGCCAACGCACCCGATGTCAGGACCAGCAGCGGCTTGATCAGCCTGGCGCCGATCCGCGCGGCCAGCCTCGCCCCCAAAGCCGCACCCGCGATCTGCGCCAGGCCCATCATGACGCCCAGCAGCCACAAGGGCTGCCCGATCAGCGCGAAACTCAGCAAACCTCCCAGATTGGAGAACAGGTTCAAGAGCTTGGTATGCGCTGTCGCCTTCAGGACGCCATATCCGGCGAGCGTCACGAAAGCGATCATGTAGAACGATCCGGCCCCCGGTCCCACCAATCCGTCATAGAACCCGATCAATGGCACGATGCAGGCCGCGAAGATCGCCGGAGCGACGCGCTGCCGCCGGTCAAGATCGTCCAGGCCGGGCTTGACCGCGAAGAACACGGCGATGCCGATCAGGATCACCGGCAGCCCCAGCCGCAAACCATCGGTCGGCAGGTATGTGACCAGGGCCGCACCCACGATCCCACCCAGGCCCGCGATCAACGCCGCCCGCCACTGGGTCGCCGGATCGACCAATCCCCGCCGCGCATAGCTGATTGCCGCCGTCGCCGAGCCGAACACGCCCTGGACCTTGTTGGTGGCCAGAGCCTGCGCGGGCAGCACACCGGCCAGCATCAACGCCGGGACCGTGATCAGGCCGCCTCCGCCGGCGATGGCATCGACGAAACCGGCAGCGAACCCGGCGGCAAGCAGGATCAGGATCAGATCGAATGACAAATCAAGCATAGGCAACTTTCGGCGTGGCGGGTATCGGTTCCCGGCGCGGCAATGCGCCCATTGTCGGGCCTTGTAAAGATCCGCCAAGAGCGGGGGTTTCACACCCCCGCACCCCCGTGGGATACTTGCATGAAGAAGAAGGAATAGACTCATGCTGGACAGGTTGGAATTGCGGCATCCGCTGATACAGGCGCCGATGGCTGGCGTCTCGACGCCCGAACTGGCGGCGGCGGTCAGCGAAGCAGGTGCGCTGGGCTCGGTGGCGCTGGGCGCATTGGACACAGCGAGAGCGCAGGACGCGATCTCAAGGACACGGGCGCTGACCGGGCGGCCCTTTGCGGTGAACCTGTTCTGCCATCGGCCCGCGCATCGCGACCACGCGCGCGAAATGGCGTGGCTCGAGCGGTTGCGCCCCGAATTTCGCCGTTTCGACAGCACCCCGCCAGATCACCTGACCGAAATCTATCAGAGCTTCCGCGCCAACCCGGCCATGCTGGACATGCTGGTCGAGGCGCGTCCCGCCGCGATCAGCTTTCACTTCGGACTGCCCGAGCCCGATCAGCTTCAGGCCCTGCGCGCAACCGGTGCCGTCCTGCTGGCCACGGCAACCAGCGAGGCCGAGGGCCGGGCCATCGCGGATGCCGGGCTGGACGGGATCGTGGCGCAGGGATGGCAGGCAGGCGGGCATCGCGGCAGTTTCGACCCCGAGCTTGGCGATGAACAGCTGGAAACCCTGCCCCTGACCCGCCAATTGACCGGGCTGGGCCTACCGGTGATCGCGGCGGGCGGAATCATGACCCGTGAAGATGCCCGGCAGGCGATACAGGCCGGGGCCATCGCCGTGCAATGCGGAACGGCCTTCCTTCTGGCGCCCGAAGCCGCGACCTCGGCGGCGCATCATGCCGCGCTGTCCAGTGGCAAAACGGTGATGACCCGCGCGATCTCGGGCCGCCCGGCGCGCGGCATGGAAAACCTGTTCACCGCCATCGACGGCACGGATGCCGCAGATTATCCGGTCGCCTATGATGCCGGCAAGGCGTTGAACGCGGCAGCGCTGGCGGCGGGGGAAACGGGCTATGGCGCCTTCTGGGCCGGAACGGGCGCGGCAAGCGCCATTGCCCGCCCCGCAGCCGAGACCGTGGCAGCGATCAGCCTGTGACGAAATCCGCCACGGAATAGCCCTGCAGGTACAACAGCGCCGTCAGGTCGCCGTGATTGATCCGGATGCCCGCCTGCTCAGCCACCGCGGGCTTGGCATGCAAGGCCACGCCCGCCCCGGCCTGCTGCAACATCCCCAGATCATTGGCCCCGTCACCCACGGCGATGACCTCCCCGAAAGTCAGGCCGCGTGCGACGGTGATCTCTTCCAGCGCCTCGGACTTGGCCTCTCGTCCAAGCACCGGCAGGGCGACATGACCGGTCAGCACCCCGTCATCGGCCAGCAGGGTATTGGCGCGGTGCTCGTCAAAGCCCAGCCATTGCGCCACTTCGCGGGTGAATGCCGTGAATCCGCCCGAAACCAGCGCCGTATAAGCGCCATTCGCCCGCATCGTGCCGACAAGCTCCCGCCCGCCCGGAGCCAATGTGATCCGCGTCTTCAGCACTTCGCCGATGATGTCTTCCTTCAAACCCGCCAGCAGGCCGACCCGCTCGACCAGCGCCTCGTGGAAATTCAGCTCGCCATTCATTGCTCGCGCAGTGATATCGGCGACCCGCGCGCCGACCCCCGCCATATCGGCCAGCTCGTCGATACATTCCTGCTCGATCATGGTCGAGTCCATATCGGCGAGCAGGATCTTCTTGCGCCGACCGCTGCTGGGCCGGATGACCAGGTCCAGCCCGATGGTCTGCAAATCCCCCCAGACCTGATCGAGATCCTCGGGCATGGTCTGGATCTCGAACTCTCCGGCGATGCCAGGATTGAGCCATGATGCCGATCCGCCCTGCCAACGCTTCGCCAGCTCTTCCAGCAACTCGGTCTGCAGATTGGCGAGCTTCGGGGAGGCGATCAACGAAACGGTATACATGGCAATGCTCCGGCTTGGGTGGCCGCCATGCTCTAAACCAAAGCACCGTCGAATGGAAATCGTTAACAAGAGCTTTCGGCGGCCAGGGAAATCACCCCGAAATGCCATTCAGCGTACGCTGCCTGTGTACAGGTTGTGTACGCGCTGTGTACGTTCGGTGTACGGATGTCACAGGCAAAAACCCAGCATTTGCTGGGCCAGTCCGCTTCCTGTTGCGCGGCGGTGCTTTAGCAACGCGCGCTGCTGTTGCGCAACACGCATTCATGGCGGCCAGGCGATGAACCCGGCCGCCACGGAAACCTGATCAGAACGGGCTGTCCGGGAAGTGGAACTGCTCGGCGTTCTCGGGCGTGATGAGTTGCGAACCGATGATGAAGCGCCCGGTCATCGGCGCGTTCGACACAAAGTTCAACGCCGTCATCTCGATGGCCGAGGAAATCAACGCCGGCGGATAGGTCACGTTCACCGGCAGCTGCGGATCGCCATCCATGATCCGCTTGACGATCTCCTTCATGCCGGCACCGCCGATCACCCACATCTCGTCCTCGCGTCCGGCTGCCGCGATGGCTTCAAGCACACCGATGGCCATATCGTCGTCGGCCGCCCATACCGCGTTGATTTCAGGGTATTTCGACAGGAAGTCCTGCATGACGGTAAAGGCATCGTCGCGGTTCCAGTTGCCATGCTCCATGTCGAGGATCTCGATGTCCGAGCCCTCCAAGGCGGCCTGGAACGCCTCGACCCGTTCATTGTCCAGCGTGGTCGGAATGCCGCGCAGCACCACAATCTTCGAGCCTGCTTCGAGGTTCTCGCTGAAATATTCACCCGCGACCCGGCCAAACGCGGCGTTGTCGCCCGCGACATAAAGGTCCTCGATCCCGTCCTGGCTCAGGCCGCGATCAACGACGGTCACGAATTTGCCCGCCTCTTTCACAGATGCGACCGGCCCGGTCAAAGGCTCTGATTCAAAAGGCAAAACCACCAGCCCATCGATATTGCGGGTGGCCATCATGTCCTCGATATCGCTGACCTGCTTGGCAGCATCCCCCGCCGTCGCCAGCACGAATTCAAGGTTGGGATAGGTTTCGCCCATCCGCTCGATGGTATCCTGCGCGTGCCAGTTCAGCCCGCCCATGAACCCATGCGTCGCGGACGGAATCGATACACCGATCACCTTCTTTTCGGCCTCGTCCTGCGCCAAAGCGACGCCAGCCGTCAGCCCCATCACCGCCGTCAATGCGGCGGCCTTCATCAGGCTTCTGCGTTTCATCAGTCTTCCTCCCGGTTGTTACCGCTCTTCGGCGGTGCGTTTCTCCCGCTGCAGAACCACAGCAAGAACGATGATGACCCCCTGTATCGCCCCGTTGAGATAGGGGCTGACCAGGTCGGCCAGGTTGAGAATATTGTCGATCAGCGACAGGATCAGCACACCGACGACCGTGCCCCAGACACGCCCCGTGCCGCCCTTGAGCGCCGTGCCGCCGATGATGACCGCCGCGATGGCCTCCAGCTCCCACAGCACACCCGTCGAGCCCGAGGCCGAGCCGAGGCGCGGCACGTAAAGCACCGTCGCCACGCCGACCAGCAGGCCCAGAAGCATATAGGTCATCAGCCGTATCCGGTTGACATCTATGGCCGAATAGCGCGCCACCCGATCATTCGAGCCGATGGCCTCGACATGGCGTCCAAAACGGCTGTGACGCATGACCCATTCGCCCGCAAAGGCGACCAGGGCGAAGGTGATGATCGGCCATGTGATCCAGCCGATACCACCGTAATAGACGGGCCTATACAGCGTGCGCAGCCCGTAATCGAGGCTGAGCGTGCCGCCATCCGCCAGCCATGTCACCAGCGACCGGAAGATGCCCATGGTGCCAAGCGTGACGATGAACGGCTCGATCCTTGCCTTGGTGATCAGCGCACCGTTCAGGTAACCGGCCAGGATACCGCCAAGCATGGCCACCCCCATGCCAACCAGGATCGTGCCCCAGTTCTCGCCCATTCCAGGTAGCGCGGCATTCATGCCGATAATGGCGATTCCGGCAAGGAACGCGGCCATCGAACCCACCGACAGGTCCAGCCCACCCGCCGTGATCACGAAGGTCATGCCGACCGCGATCATGCCGATAAAGGCCGAACGCGCCAGCACATTGGTGATATTGCCCGGTGCCAGGAAGGCAGGGTTCAATAGCGCCCCAAGCACGATCAATGCGACTAGGGCGACCAGCGGGCCGAGTGTATGCAGGTCGGGTTTGCTCATGCGGCCTCTCCGGAAACGCCCATGGCGAGGCGTACGATATTGTCTTCGGTCATTGCGTCCTCTTCGACCTGTCCCACAAGCCGCCCCTCGCGCATCACCAGCACGCGGTCGGAAAGACCGATCACCTCGGTCATTTCGCTGCTGATGACGATCACGCTGCGACCCTCTGCCGACAGGTTGCGGATGAAAGCGTAGATCTGACTCTTGGTGCCGACATCGATGCCGCGCGTCGGCTCGTCGATGATGATGATCTGTGGATCGGGCAGCATGGTCTTTGCCAGAAGCAGCTTTTGCTGGTTCCCACCCGACAGCTTGCCCGCCACCATGTCGCGGCTTGGGGCGCGGATGTCGAAATCCCCGGTGGCCTTGTCCATCGCGGCATCCTCGGCGGCGACATCCAGCCGGAACTTGCCAAAGCGTTCTAGCGTGGCCAGCGTCAGGTTCTCGCGCAGCCCCTTGTCCAACAGCAGTCCGGCTTCCTTGCGATCCTCGGTCAGATAGGCAAGCCCGGCGTCAAAGGCATCGCGCAGACGATTGATCGCAACACTCTGGCCATTCACCCGAATTTCGCCACTGGCCGCGCGCAATCCGACCAATCCTTCAGCGAGCTCGGTTCGTCCTGATCCGACCAGTCCGGAAATCCCCAGAACCTCGCCCTTGCGCAGCGTGAAGCTGACATCATGCACCTTTCCGGGAACGTTCAGGCTGCTGACTTCCAGCGCGGGTTCGTCGGATGGCTGGCCCTTCGGCGGATAGAAATCCTGCAACTCGCGACCGACCATCGCGGCGGCCATGCTGTCCTCGTCCAACTCGCCGCGCATGGCACGACGCACGACGCTGCCATCACGCAAAACGGTGATGCGGTCGGCCAGATGCGCAACTTCGTCCAGTCGATGCGAGCAATACAGGATCGCCACACCCTCGGCCCGCAACCGGTCAATCTGTTCGTAAAGCGTGCCGACCTCGCGATGGGTCAGCACGGCGCTTGGCTCGTCCATGATCAGAACGCGGGCATTGCGCGACAGGGCCTTGGCGATCTCGACCATCTGGCGGTCGGGAACCGACAGGTCGCGGATCAGGGTTTCGGGCGAGATGGGACTGTGCAGGCGTTCAAGCAGCGCCGAGGTCTGCTTGCGCATGGCGGCGTGATCCAGCCGCCAGCCTCCGATCTCGCGCCCCAGGAACACATTCGCGGCGACCGAGAGATCGGAAGCGAGATTGAATTCCTGATGGATGACGAGGATTCCCGCCGCCTCGGCCTCGGGGCCGCTGCTGAAGGTCACGGGCTGGCCATCCAGCATGACCTGCCCTTCGGTCGGGTCAAGGAACCCGCCGAGGATCTTCATGATCGTGGATTTGCCTGCCCCGTTCTCACCTATCAGCGCGTGAACCTCGCCCGGCTCGAGCGCTAGATCGACATTATGCAGGACCTCGATGGGGCCAAAGCTTTTCGAAACGTCCTGAAGTGCAAGAACTGTCATTCGCCCACCTCGACCCAGGCACCGTCCTGTGCCGATGAAGCCTTCGCTGCCGCGATGAAGGCCATACCCGACAGCCCATCCATCAGTCCCGGCACACGCTCCAGATCGGTGGTGTCACCCAGGATGATTGCTGCGATATCGCTGTAAAGATTGGCGAACCCTTCCAGGTAACCTTCGGGATGGCCCGGCGGAGTCCGATAGGATTCCGAGCGATCCTGCGCCCGCGTCAAGATCTGCGCCGGGCCGTCCTTGGGTGTCACGATCAGCTTTTCGCTGTCCTGCAAGCACCATTCCAGCGCCGCCTCGGTGCCGAATAGCCGCAGCGACAGCCCGTTTTCCTGCCCCACGGCGACTTGGCTGGCCCAAAGTCCGCCTTTCGCGCCAGAGGCATAGCGCAAGGACAGGCGGGCATCGTCGTCGATGACACGGCTTGGCACAATGCTCGAGACCTCTGCCGACAGATGAGTTGGCGTGTGGCCGGTGACGAATTGCGCCAATTGCCAAGCATGGGTGCCGATATCACCAAGCGCGCCTGCCCCGGCACGCGCCGGATCGGTGCGCCACTCGGCCTGTTTGTTCTCCACCTCGTCGGCAAGCCAACCCTGCAGATACTCGGCCTGCACCAGACGAATCTGGCCCAAGGCTCCCTCTGCCACGAGAGCGCGGGCCTCACGCACCAGAGGCAGGGCAGAATAATTATGTGTCAGAAAAAACCGCGCACGCGAGGCTCGCGCTGCCTCGGCCATGGCCTGCGCCTGCTCGGACGTCGCGGCCAGGGGCTTGTCGCAGATCACGTGAATGCCCGCATTCAGGAACGCGATCGCCGGAGCGGCATGCAGATGGTTGGGCGTCACGATGCTAACGGCTTCGATTCCGTCTTCGCGTGCGGCCTCGGCCCGCGCCATCTCGTTGAAATCGGCATAGCTGCGGTCAAGGCCCAGCTCTTGCGCACTCTCTGCCGCACGTTCGGCATCAGAGGACAGCGCGCCCGCAACGATCTGGTAATGCCCGTCCATCCGGGCCGCAATGCGATGGATTGCGCCGATGAAGGCTCCACTGCCCCCGCCAACCATGCCTAGACGTATCGGTTTCATGTCAGCCCCAATGCCTTGTCGATTGCCGCGCGGTCGATACCGGCTGCCGCGAAATCGTCGAATGCGTGCGGCGTCACCCGGATGATGTGATCTCGCACGAATTGCGCCCCTTCACGCGCGCCGTCCTCGGGATGTTTCAGCGCGCATTCCCATTCTACCACGGCCCATCCATCGAAACCGTATTGCGTCAGCTTGGAAAACACCCCGCCGAAATCCACCTGTCCGTCGCCGGGACTACGGAAACGCCCTGCCCGATCCGTCCAGCCCTGATAGCCGCCATAGACACCCTGCCGCCCGGTTGGACGGAACTCGGCATCCTTGACGTGGAACATGCGGATCCGGTCGTGATAGATGTCGATATTCTGCAGGTAATCCAACTGCTGCAGGATGTAATGCGATGGGTCGTACAGCATGTTCGCGCGTTCATGCCCGCCAACGCGTTCGAGGAACATCTCGAATGTCACGCCATCATGCAGATCCTCGCCCGGATGGATCTCGAAGCAGACATCGACGCCCTGCTCATCCGCCAAGCTCAGCAATGGGCGCCAGCGATCTGCCAGCGCATCGAAGGCCGCCTCGACCAGGCCGGGCGCACGTTGCGGCCACGGGTAGAGATAGGGCCAGGCCAGCGCGCCCGAGAACGTCGCCATCGCATCCAGGCCCAACAAACGACTGACACGGATCGCGCGAGCGACCTGATCGGTCGCCCATTCCTGCCTTGCCTTGGGATTACCGCGCAGCCGTGCGGGTGCGAAAGCGTCGAACCCGGCATCATAGGCGGGGTGCACGGCGACGAGCTGTCCCTGCAGATGGGCAGACAGCTCTGTCACCTCGACGCCGTTCTGTTGGGCGGTGCCCAGAAATTCGTCCCGGTAATCCGGTGATGTCTCGGCCCGCTCGAGATCGAGCATCCGGGGATCATGCGTGGGGACCTGCACACCGACATAGCCGCATTCGGCGGCCCATTTTGTTATTCCGTCCCAGCTGTCGAAAGGTGCATCATCACCGATGAACTGCGCCAGAAACAACGCCGGCCCCTTGATGGTCCGCATGAATCCCCCCCCATCTTTCGGTCAATCTGCACTGGCCTGCAATCGATTGCAAACATTTTCTGATCCATCTTGCGAGGAGCATCCCGGCGGCATAGGGTGTTGCAATGGACAAAGGTCTGATTTCATCTGGCCGAGCACGGCTTTCCGATGTGGCGAAACTGGCGGGAGTTTCGACCTCGACCGTCAGCCGGGTACTATCATGCCCCGATCTGGTGGCCGAAACGACCCGGCAAGCCGTGACCGAGGCGCTTGCAGCCACCGGCTATCGCATGAATCACGCGGCTCGAAACCTGCGAAAACAGCGCACCGGCAGCGTGGTCGCGCTCGTTCCGAATCTGGGCAATCCCTTCTTCGCCAAGATCCTCGACGGGATGGGCAAGGAATTGGCACAGGCGGGCTATGACCTGCTGGTGGCGGATACGCTGGACGACGCAGGCAGGCACACGACATTGCAGCGATTCATGGACGCTTCACGTGCCGACGGAATCATCTTGATGGATGGCATGGTTCCCGTGGATCATCTGCGCGATGCACATGAGCGAACCGACCTGCCTCCGCTGATCACGGCCTGTGAATGGGTCGAAGATTCCGATCTGCCGCGCGTCATGCTGGATAATCGCGAAGGGGCCCGCCTAGCCATCCAACATCTGCGCGAGCTGGGGCATCGCCATATCGGCGTGATCGGCGGACCTGATCGGAACGTCTTGCACAAATCCCGACTTGCAGGCGTACATGATGCCGCCGACGGAATGCGGCTGACGCTTTTTGAAGGTGACTTCACATTGCAGGCCGGCAAAAAAGCGGCGAAATGCTGGGAAGAGCTTTCGCCAGATCAACGACCGGGCGCAGTGTTCGCCTTCTCTGACGAGATGGCCTGCGCATTCATGGCAAGCCTTCAGCGCAACGGAATTATTGCACCGCGCGACATATCGATTGTCGGTTTCGACGATATCGAACTGGGCTCACATCTGGCGCCCGCCTTGACGACCATCAGGCAGCCCAAGCGAGAGCTTGGTCGTCAGGCCGCCCGTACGATCCTTCAGCGCATCACGGGGGCAGAGGTCGATCCCGTGACGCTTCTCGCGCCGCAATTGATGCTGCGCGAGACGACCGCGCCTTTCACGAATGTCCGGATCGCGGGCTGATATCGGCAAGCGGAGTCATCGGCCTGCCGCTGCACCCCCGGAACGTCAGCGCCAGCGAGACACGCAGGGGATCTTGGTCCGGTCGCAACGATCCGCATATTTCCGCGCAATCTCGCTCACCTCTTCCATGATCCCCGCCTGCAACCTGATCGGCTCCAACCCCATGCCAATGAAACGATCATTGATGACATACAGGTCGTTCTCGGAGGCCTCGTTGCGCGGATTGTCCAGATAGGCGACCTCGACCCCGGTCTGCTCATTGATCATCTGCGCAAGGTCACGCACCCGGTGTGTTTCGGTCATCTGGTTGAGGATGTTGACCCGATCACCCTTCTTGGGCGGATTCGTGAGTGCAAGCTCGATACAGCGACAGGTGTCCTGGATATGGATGAAGGCGCGGGTCTGTCCGCCGGTGCCGTGAACGGTCATCGGATAATCGACCGCCGCCTGCATGATGAAACGGTTCAGCACCGTGCCGTAATCGCCATCATAGTCAAAACGGTTGATAAGCCGTTCGTCCAGCTTGGTGTCCTCTGTCTGGGTTCCCCAGACAATACCCTGATGCAGGTCGGTGATCTTGACGCCGTCATTCTTGTTGTAAAAGCCGAAGAACAGCTGATCCTGACTTTTCGTCATGTGATAGATTGAGCCGGGATTGGTGGGATAAAGAATCTCCTGCTCGGCATCGCCGCTTGGTGTTTCCACCTTTACCTTCAGATAACCTTCGGGGATCTTCATGCCCGCGGTGCCGTATCCATAGACCCCCATCGTGCCCAGATGCACGAGATGGATATCCTGCTTCGATTCAACGATGGCGGCCAGCACATCATTGGTGGCGTTGAGGTTGTTGTTGACCGTGTAGCGCTTGTGATAGCTGGATTTCATCGAATAGGGCGCGGCGCGCTGCTCGGCGAAATGGATCACGGCATCCGGCTGCTCTTCCTTGAAGAGGGTCAGAAGCCGGTGATAATGCTCTCCAACCGTGAAATTGTAGAACCGGATCTCGTTGCCGGTCAGTTCCTTCCACACGCGCAACCTTTCGCCGATCGGCCGGATGGGGGTCAGGCTTTCAACCTCGAGTTCAAGATCGATGGCCCGGCGGCTGAGATTGTCGACAATGATGACCTCGTGGCCACGACGCGACAGATGGAGAGCAGTCGGCCAGCCACAGAAACCGTCGCCGCCAAGGATAACTATCTTCATGTCTTGGACTTCCCGCATTAGCCGTCCGATTTGCGGCAATATATGTCTCATTCTCCCCATGAGATAAAGCGGGAATGCCCGTCGATATCCGTCGCTTGCCCATCTGGATCGAGATGGCGGTACGAGTATTCCCATTCACACGGGCTGCTGGCCTTTTCCGTTTGCTCGCGTCACGATGATGCAAGAGGAAAACGGGACTTCGAATGGATCGCGGAGAGCAGCAACTGACCGGGCTTCTGGCACGCGCAAGCGTGCTGGTGGTCGATGACGAGCCGGGCATGCGGAATTTCCTGGTCAAGACGCTGACCCCGCATTGCCTGTCGGTCGCCGAGGCCGGAAACACGGTGGAGGCCGAGGCGGAGCTTGCCCGGCGGCATTTCGACGTCATGATCCTCGACAACATGATGCCGGGCCAGCGCGGCCTGGATTGGCTGGCCGAGCAGCGCGGCAAGGGCGGGTTCACAGATACGATCATGGTCACCGCCTATGCCGACCTGGAAACCGCGATCGAGGCGATGCGGGCGGGCGCCGCCGATTTCGTGCTGAAACCGTTCCGCTCGAACCAGTTGCTGAACGCCGTGGGCCGCTGCATCCAGATGGCGCAGCTGCGGCGCGAGAACATGCTGCTCCGGCGCGAATTGGACGGGCAGGATATCGGTCAGCAACGGCGCGAGCTGATCGGATCGTCGCCCGCCATCGCCGCCACGCGCGACATGCTGGCCCGTATCCGCGACGTGACCACGCCGGTGCTGATCACGGGTGCGTCGGGAACCGGCAAGGAGGTCGCGGCACGGCATATGCACGTGACGTCGCATCGCTCTGCGGCGCCATTTGTGCCGATCAACTGCTCTGCCATACCCGCCGAGATGATCGAAAGCGAGTTGTTCGGCCATGTGGCGGGGGCATTTCCCGGCGCGGGGGCGGCACGAGAGGGCTTGCTGCCGTCGGCACAGGGGGGAACGGTCTTTCTCGACGATGTCGCCGGCCTCAGCCCTTCTGCGCAATCGGCGTTGCGGCGGGTGCTGGAGGACGGGACGGTCAGGCCGGTCGGCGCGGAGCGGGAAACGCGGCTTGACCTGCGTTTCGTCCTGGCCACCAGCAGGGCATTGGACCGGGAAGTCGCCGAAGGCCGCTTCCGCGAGGACCTGTTCTTTCGCATCAATGTCATCGAGCTGCGAATGCCGGCACTGGCGGAGCGCGAAGGGGACATCATAGAACTGGCAGCCCTGTTCCTGCGGGAAATTGCCTCCCGTCTCGATCTTCCCCGGTTGGAGATCGACAGCACCACCCGTGCCGCCTTGCTGCGCCACAACTGGCCGGGCAATATTCGCGAATTGCGGAACTTCATCGAAAGATCGCTGATTTTCGGGCGATTTCCGCTCGAAACCCTGGCACCGCCATCGGAACAGGGCCCTATCGAGCCCTTGATGCAGGTCGAGAGACGGGAAATCCTGCGCGCCCTCGATGCGACCGGCGGCAACCGTTCGGAAGCGGCAAGGCGGCTCGGCGTCTCGCGCAAGACCATCGACCGCAAATGCGCGGCGTGGGGATTGTGAGGAATGTCGGGTCCGGGACGTCTCCTGCGCTCGGTTCGCGTGCGCCTGCTGGTGATCGCCTTGCTGCCGATGCTGGTGCTGTTCCCGGTCATGCTGGGCGGCGCGATGCTGCGTTGGTCGAACAAGATGGACAACCTGCTGATCGTCAAGGTCAACAGCGACCTGACCATCGCCGATCAATATTTGCAGCACCTGCTGGAAAATTCTGTCGAACGGCTTGACGCGCTGGCCGGTTCGGTCGCCTTCGAAGAGGCGCTGCAAAGGGACGGGGCCAAGGCCTATATCGCGGCACGCAAGGAGGAGCTCGGGCTGGATTTCCTCTACCTGTCGGATGGAAGCCCGTTACCCCGGGGGTTTGTCCCGAGGGATTGGCCCGTCATCGAGGACGCGTTGGCCGGAGCGCCCCGCAGCGCCATCGATATCCTGAGCGCTGGCCAACTTGACGCGCTGTCGCCCGGCCTGCCGGAACGCGCCGCGATCCGGCTTGTGCCGACTCGCGCCGCCCGGCCAACCGACCGCTTGACGGAAGATCGCGGCATGATCATCCACTCCGCCGCGCCAGTGACCATGCCCGATGGCACGCGCCGGGCATTGGTCGGCGGGGTGCTTCTGAACCGCAATCTCGATTTCATCGATACGATCAATGCGCTTGTCTATCGCGAACGCTCCCTGCCCGAAGGCAGTCAGGGCACAGCGACGCTGTTCCTGGACGATGTGCGCATCTCGACCAATGTCCGGCTGTTCGAGAATGTCCGCGCCCTTGGCACCCGTGTCTCCGCCGAGGTGCGTCAGCGGGTGCTTGACGATGGAGCGACATGGCTGGATCGCGCCTTCGTGGTCAATGACTGGTATATCTCTGCCTATCAGCCGATCACCGACAGCAAGGGCGAGAATGTCGGCATGCTCTATGTCGGCTTTCTCGAAGCCCCGTTTCAGCGCCAGAAAATCAACACGATCGTGGCGCTGTCGCTGATCTTTGTCTTCGTTGCCGCGATCTCGGTCCCGATTTTCCTGCGGTGGGCAGGGCGGATTTTTCGGCCGCTGGAGCGAATGACCCAGACCATCGCCGAGGTCGAAGCCGGAAATCTGGACGCGCGGAACGGTCCTCATGAGGAAAGCGGTGAGATCGCGCAGGTCGCACAGCATCTGGACGGGTTGCTGAACGCCGTGCAAGAGCGTGATCGGCAGCTGCGCGATTGGGGCGAAAGCCTGGAGCAGAAGGTCGAGGAGCGAACCCGTGACCTGCAAGAGGCCAACAGCAAGCTGGAACGCGCGACCGAACGCCTGATCATGTCCGAGAAACTGGCGGCAGTGGGAGAAATCACCGCCGGTGTCGCGCATGAGATCAACAATCCCATCGCGGTAATCCAGGGCAACCTGGACGTGGCGCGCGACCTGCTTGGAGAGGATGCGAAGAAGGTGGAAACGGAGTTCCGGCTGATCGACGACCAGGTCTATCGTGTCGGTGTGATCGTCTCGAAGCTGCTGCAATTCGCGCGCCCGGCCGAATATTCCGGCGCCGCCAACCTGATCGTTCCGGCAGAGGTCGCGCGCGACTGCCTGGTTCTGACCCGTCAACAGATCGAGAAGGCCCGGATCGAGAGCCGCACGAATTTCGCCACGACGCGCGCGGTGCTGATGGAACGGACCGAACTTCAGCAGGTGGTTGTCAACCTGATCCTCAACGCCGTTCACGCCATGCCGGGTGGCGGCATCCTGACAATGAGCGTCCTGGACGAGGACGACCATGTCGTCATCCGGATCGAGGACACGGGATCAGGCATCCCGTCCGAGACGCTGAAACGCATCTTCGATCCGTTCTTCACCACCAAGCAGGCGCAGGGTACCGGGCTTGGCCTGTCGATCAGCCAGCAGCTGGTCGGCCGAATCGGCGGGCGCATCGTGGCGGCGTCCGAGCCCGGTCAGGGCAGCCGTTTCGACATCATTCTGCCAGCCGCCGAAAATTCCTGAGAAGGACAGAATGTCCCAATTCCGGCCGCCTTTCGACCAAGGCGGCGGACAGATTGTCGCGATTATCGGCGCCATTGCCGTTTCCGTCGGTCAGAATGTCTATTAACTAATTGATATTGCTATAAAAATAAATTGACGCGCGACATCGGCATGACCACAATCCCTTGGCATGAACAGTGGGGGACGTCGAGTGAAACCGGCGCGAACCACGACCTTGGGAGGAGGATTCATGGAAAACGCCAAGCCCGGCGGCGCGCTCGCATTCCTGCGCAAAGAGAACATCGTCGCCAAGCCCGGTTTCAACCGCTGGCTCGTACCCCCCGCATCCATTGCCATTCATCTCTGCATCGGCTCGGTCTATGCGTGGTCGGTGTTCAACCCGCCGCTGACCCGCGAACTCGGTGTCGTCGCATCAAGTGCCGAGGACTGGAGCCTCGGCTCGGTCGTCTGGATTTTCTCGGTGGCGATCGTGTTTCTCGGCCTTGCCGCGGCCTTTGCCGGCAAATGGCTGGAAGAGGTCGGCCCGCGCATGGTCGGGGTGCTGGCGGCCTTCCTGTGGGGCGGCGGCTTCCTCATCGGCTCTCTCGGCATCTCGCTGCATCAGCTCTGGCTGATCTACCTGGGTTACGGTGTGCTGGGCGGCTGCGGGTTGGGACTGGGCTACGTCTCTCCGGTCTCGACCCTGCTGCGCTGGTTCCCCGACCGCCGCGGCATGGCGACCGGCATGGCCATCATGGGTTTTGGCGGCGGCGCGATGATCGGCGCGCCCGTCAATGGCTGGCTGCTGAACCTGTACGAGAAGGCGCCGGATTACCTGGGCGCGCAGGGCACGGTGGAGACCATGGTCGAGAACGGCCGGGTGTTCGCCGAGACCGCTGCCGGCAAGGTGGAGGTGGTGATCGCCAATGCCGCCCAGGCCGCCGAGATCGGGGGAGAGGCCGGCCTGTATGCCATCGGCACCGGCAACACGGGGGCCGCGCAAACCTTCATGACACTGGGGATCGTCTATTTCTGCGTGATGATCCTGGCCTCCTTCATGTATCGCGTGCCTGCCAAGGACTGGAAGCCCGAGGGCTGGGTGCCCAAACCCGCCAAATCCGGGCTGGTCACGCAGAACAACGTGCATATCGACCAGGCGCTGAAGACGCCGCAATTCTGGCAGATGTGGCTGATGCTGTGCTTCAACGTCACCGCCGGGATCGGGGTGATCGGTGTCGCCAAGACGATGATGTCCGAGATCTATGGCACCACCATGCCCGGCATCGTCACCGCGGCTTTCGCCTCGACCTATGTGCTGATGATCTCGGTGTTCAACATGTGCGGGCGGTTCTTCTGGGCCTCGACCTCGGATTACATCGGCCGCAAGATGACCTATCACTGCTTCTTCGTGCTGGGCACGCTGCTGTATCTGTCGATCCCGTTCTTCGCCTCGGCAGGGGCCGAGAGCCCGAACGTGATCTACCTGGTCGGCTTCTATGTCGCCACGATGATCATCTTCTCGATGTATGGCGGCGGGTTCGCGACCATCCCGGCCTATCTGGCCGACATGTTCGGCACCATGCATGTGGGCGGCATTCACGGCAGGCTCCTGACCGCATGGTCGGCGGCCGGGGTGCTCGGGCCGTTGGCGATCACCTCGCTGCGGGATTTATCGGTGGGCAAGGCGGTCACCGACCTGACCAGCAGGATCGATCCGGCGGCATTCGCCGAGAAATTCGGTGCGCCCATCGAGCAGCTCGACCAGCTTGTCGCCGCCAAGACCGTGACCATCGCCAAGCTGATGGAGATCGCTCCAGAAGGCACCATCGATCCGACCTCAAGCCTCTACAACACAACCATGTACGCCATGGCCGGACTGCTCGTCATCGCATTCTTCGCCAATCTGCTGATGCGTCCCGTTAAGGAACACCATCATCACGACGAGCCGGAATTGCAGGCCATACCGGCTGAATAAGGGGCGCGCTCGGTTATCCGGAGGTTGGCTGATTCTTCCCTTTCGCAGGCCATTGGGGGCCATGCGCTCCCCACCTCCTTTCCGGACAGGGCCCAGTACGGATATCGCATGAGATAGCCGATGCGTGCCGAAACCATCCGCAAGGAACTTGTCCTTGGTGGCAAGGCGTGCGCGTCACTCTACGATATCGCCCTTAAGGAATGCCCGCGCCTGAGAGGTAGAGGGCCCGTCGAAAAATTCCGGGGCGTCGCCCTGATCGTGAACCTTGCCACGTAAGAGGAATACGACCTGATCGGCCAGACGCCGCGCCTGTCCCATATCGTGGGTCGACATGATCAAACGGGTTCCCCGCGCCTTGGCCGATTGCAAAATATCCTCGATTTCCCGTGTCGCCCGCCCATCCAGAGACGAACAGGGCTCATCGAGGAACACAAGCCTTGGATCGGAGATCAGCGCCCGGGCCAGGGCCAGTTTCTGCTGTTCTCCACCCGACAGAATTGAGGCCTGTCGATCAAGCATCCTGTCCAGAGCGACCTTTTCGGCCCATTCCCGCGCCCGTGCCCTTGCGTCAAGACGAGATGTACCGTGAATCACAAGCGGATAGATCAGGTTCTGCTCAACCGTTCGACGTAGCATGACCGGGCGCTGAAAGACGAAAGCCTGCTGTCGGCGCGCCTCCTGCATCGGGCAGGCCCAAGTGATCGACCCTCCCGTCAGCCGGGCCGCGCCATGCAGCAGGCGCAGGAACGAGGTCT
The DNA here is from genome assembly GCF_028553805.1 of Paracoccus saliphilus. Lineage (NCBI taxonomy): Bacteria > Pseudomonadati > Pseudomonadota > Alphaproteobacteria > Rhodobacterales > Paracoccaceae > Paracoccus > Paracoccus saliphilus. The sequence continues at coordinate 4,223,893 of NZ_CP067140.1, forward strand.
TGCCCGAGCCGTTTGGTCCGATAACGACGCAGGTTCCCCGCCCCTCCAGCGTCAGGTCGATCGGACCGACAAGCACGGTGCCGCGTCGCGATGTCCGGGCACCGGCCATCGTTACCGGGAAAAGCTCGCTTACCATCCCGCCTCCCGCTCGGTTCCGCTCACCCAATGGATCGCGATATTGACAGAGATAGCCAATGCGATCAGGACAAAGCCAAGCGCCAACGCCAGGGCGAATTCGCCTTTGCCGGTTTCCAGCGCGATGGCAGTGGTCAGGACTCGTGTAACGTTGTCGATATTGCCACCGACAATCATGATGGCACCCACCTCACCGATCGCACGACCGAAACCGGCAAGAGCGGCAGTCAGAAGGCCCCTGCGCGAATCCCATAGTAAGGTCCGGATCTTCTGCACCTGCGTCACATTCATCGAGATCAGCAGGTCATGGTAGTCCTGCCAGAGTTCGCGAATGGATTGATGAGCGATGCTGGCAATCAGGGGCACGACAATAACGACTTGCGCGATGATCATCGCCGTCGGCGTGAACAGGAGGCCAAACACTCCCAAAGGCCCGGAGCGTGACAGGAGCACATAGACGATCAGCCCCACCACGACCGGGGGCAGGCCCATCAACGCATTCAGAAGAGCCACGACATTGCGTCGCCACCGAAAACGGTAAACGGCAAGATAGGCCGCCAACGGCATGGCCACGAGCGCGGCAATGACCACCGCGCTGATCGTCACCTGCAAAGATCGCAACGAAATCTCGATCAACTCCGCATCTAGCGTCACCACCAGCCAGAATGCCTGCGCGAGACCGTCCCAAAGATCGACCATGCGCCGACCACCTCCCGAATTTGCGCACAAGCTGCAGGATCGCAACGCGATTTCCAACCCCATTGCGACTGATCGCGCTTTGTTTTTCGTTGGTTAGTCCAGATTTCTGGCAGTTTCGGCAGCCGTGGTGAAGTTCCGCATCACCATTCGGGCAAGATCATCCCCGATTCCCATCTTCTCGATGGCCTTTGCCATGCATCTCAACCAGAGATCGCGCATTTCCGGGCCGATAGGCACATGCTCGTGGATCTGTTTGAGCCGCGAATGCCTATGCTTCATCACATAGTATTGGGGGCCTCCAAAGAAGCCGCAAAGATAGTTGAACTGCTCCTCCCTGGACTGGGCTATTCCGGCCCCCTGAAGATGGAGCAGATGCAATTCCCCGGCCTCCTCGTCCCGCTCGACGATATCGTAGAATTCTTTGACCAGAGCGCGAATCCCGTCATCTCCTCCCAACTTCTGGTAAAGCGATTGCTTCTCCTGTGCGGCAAAATACAAGATATCCTCCCTGGAAATTTCATCCCGAAGGTATCACCGGGAAGGATATTCCCTCAAGGATACTGTCATTCTTTTTAAGAAACTTCTTTCGGCAAAATCCATCTTCCGAAACATCGCCAGACACCTCAATATCATTATAATTCAATACACTGAATACCAACACGCTCCATTCCGTCAGCAGGATAAGGATACGCTTCCTCCAATCCTCTACTTACCGTCCCAATTTCCATAAAATTGATGCGTAGGAAGTAATTTTTCTCCCTTGTAAATTTTTTCTTGCCCCCCAAGGCATCGATGGTGTTTCATGACCACTACAGATTCCCTGCGCCGGGACAAAAATTCCGCGGAACGACAGGGGTCGCCTTTCTGGCGGTCTTCCGTGGAGCATCAACATAGGGAGGAGCGCTATGTCTGATCTCACCCGACGGATCATGGCCATGCATCGACTCGACGTCATCGTGGCATGGGCCTTCGTCGCCGGACTATGGTTCGCCATTATCTTCGTCGCCATCGCAACCTGGTCACTCGCCCCAAGCAGCGCCGCACGTATTGTCCTGCTGATCGGAGGCGCTGTTGTATTGCTGTTCAACACAGCCGCGATCGTGGCAATGCTGCGCCATTACCGCGAGGATCGCGATTTCATGTATGGGCTGGATATCAAGTTTCTCGACGCCGCCCGCGCCAAGCGGAAGGGGATGTGAGATGGCCCGATACACCCCTCCACCGCAAAGCAAGCTGGCACAAGTCTTTGACGTGCTCGTGCTGCTGATCCTGACCATCGGCGCGCTTTACATCCCGCTCTGGCTGGGACTGGCTGGCAGCGATCAGGTGATCCAGGCGGTTGACAACCCCACATGGGAGAAGCTCGGGCAGAACGCCGCGATGGTCGAGCAATGGGGCAAGCTGGGCTTCGCTGATGCCGAAGCGGCCGCGCCACTGATCACCGCCAGATTCGACTATTCCTTCAATATCTTGGCTCTGATTGTCGTGATCATTGCCGTGCTTGGCTATTACACAATCATGCTGAGATTGTCGGAGAAGGAATATCGCGAAGTCATCGCCGAAAAATTCGGAGAGGAATAGGGGACAGACATGCTTATCTGGAATCTCGCAGAATATGTCGCATGGGCACTCTCTGCCGTGCTCGGCGCCTATATCGTTATCGACTGGTTTCGGACCGACAGCCGCTACAGTGAGGAACAGCTGACCTCCTCACATGAAGGGCAGATCGAAGCGATGACCGAACAGCACGAGCTTTAAGGAATACGCATATGTCGGATACAGCCAGCAATACTCCCGGCATCGCCGGCGAGGCCGAAAGCGCAGCCGTGCAGAACGGGGGCCTTCTCAGGGTCCTGGGGCCGGCACATATCTGGGCGCTTGGCGTCGGGATCGTGCTTGTCGGCGAATATATGGGATGGAACTTTGCGGTCGGCAAAGGCGGGGCTTATGCGGCCTTGATCGCCTGCTGGTTCGCAGGCATCCTTTACAGTTGCGTCGCCATGCTCGACAGCGAGGTCACCTCGACCGTTGCCGCCGCAGGTGGGCAATATACGCAAGCCAAGCATATCATCGGGCCACTGATGGCCTTCAATGTCGGACTTTATCTCGTTTTCGCCTATACGATGCTGGAAGCCGCCAATGCGATCACCGTGGGCTTCCTGTTCGAAACCGTCGCGGGAATGAGCGGTCACGAGGGGCTTAATCCGCAACCCTTCATCGTTCTGGCCATCATGTTCCTGGCATGGCTCAATTATCGCGGTGTGCTTGCAACGCTGACATTCAACCTGGTGATCACCGCCATTGCCTTCACAGCAATCCTGATCCTGTTCCTGGCCACCTCGCCGGTCTTTGGCGAGAGCCCGCTGAAACATGCCGAGCTGATGACCGATCTTCCCTATGGCTGGCTCGGGGTTCTGGCAGCGATGCATTTCGGGCTGTGGTATTACCTTGGCATCGAAGGCACCTGTCAGGCCGCAGAAGAGGTTCGCTCTCCGGCCCGGTCTCTGCCGTTCGGGACCTTGGCAGGCGTGATGACGCTGGCCATCGCAGCGACCCTGACATGGTATGTCTGTGTCGGATTGATGCCCTGGGAATATCTCGGTCAGTCGGGCGTGCCGTTGTTCGACGCAGCACGACTGTCGGGCTCGACCGCATTGGCGGTGCTCCTGGGCGTTGGGACGTTGTTCGCCACGCTGGCCTCGGCCAATGGCTGCATCAACGACGCCTCCCGCGCATGGTTCGCGATGGGCCGCGACCACTATCTGCCCTCGTGGTTCGGCGCGGTGCATCCGGTTTACCGGACGCCCTACCGTTCGATCATCTTCCTCGTGCCCATCGCGCTGATCTTTGCGCTTGGCGCACCGCTGGATCAGGTGATCACCTTCTCGATCCTGTCAGGGCTGTTGGGATATACCTTCATGCCGTTGAACATGATGCTGTTCCGTCGCAAATGGCCGTTGGACTCGATCAAGCGCGGCTACGAACATCCGTTCCACCCGATTCCGGCCATCACGCTTTTGTGCCTGTGCGGGATTACCTTCTTCGCGGTCTTCCTGGGTTACGGGACACAGTTGGTGGCGATGATTGCCTTCTATATCATCGTCTCGCTGTGGTTCCATTTCTGGCGTTACCGTTTCGTATACCGGGCGGCCCAGTTCACCATGCCTTGGCCGAAGCCTAAAGGCTACTGAAACCCCATTAGTCGCTTGCCGCAAGGCAGGCGGCCAACTCATTCCAGAGGTTGCAACATGCCGGAAATCGGGTTGACTATATTGCTGGCTCTGGCCGGCGCGGGCCTTGCTTTGCTCGTTCATCGCACCTTCCGTGCGGCAAATGCGCGACGCCTGTCGCGCCTCGCTTATTTCAACCGCTGCAAATCATTACTGACCACGCCCCGGCTGGGCCAGAGCGTAACCGGCTTTCCGCGCCTGTCCGGTATCTACAAGGGCAGCGAATGCGATCTGCAAGTCGTTCCCGACACGCTGACCTTTCGCAAGCTGCCCGCCTTGTGGTTCCTGATATCCCTGCCTTGTCCCCTGCCGATCCGGGCAAGCCTTGACCTGATGATACGGCCGACCGGCGTCGAGTCTTTCTCGGGTTTTCACCGCCTGCCCGAACAGATCGCCATTCCCGACAACTATCCCGAGGATTGCGCAATCCGGACGGATCAGCCTCGGCATCTGCTGCCAGAGCATATCCTTCGCCCGCATCTTCCGCTATTCGACGACCCCCTGATCAAGGAGCTGGTGATCTCTCCCCAGGGTTTGCGGATCGTGTTCCTGGCCGAAGAGGCGAACCGCTCACGCTATCTGATATTCCGCGACGCCGAGATGGGCCGGACACCGATATCTCCGCACCGGATCGCGCCATTGCTGGACCGGTTGCTGGCGATCAAGGCCGATATAGAGCGCCACAGCCGCCACGCCACGCGAGATGCCGCATGAAATTCGTTCCCGATCGCCCCCCGAACCCCTATCTCGTTCTCGCCTCCGCGATTATCCTGCCCGGAACCGGACAGGTCCTGAACAGGCAGCCTTATCGCGGATTGCTGTTTCTTTTCTTCATGTTCCTGCTTGGGGGCTATACGCTCAAGACCGCCGCGCCGGATGTTTCGCTTCTGGGCAAATTCGCCGGGGGCGTCTTTGTCTACGCGATGGCGATATTCGACGCCTATCGCCATGCTCGCATCAGATACGCGGTCTGGCAGCACAGGAATGGCTAAGCCAGAGGGTCAGGTATGACGGATGATCCACTTCACACACCGCTTTGCGAAACGCTCGGTTGCGACCTGCCGATTGTGCTGGCAGGCATGGGCGGGGTCGCGCGGTGGGAGCTGGCCGCCGCGGTCGCCGAAGCCGGGGGCTTTGCAACACTCGGGATGGTTCGCGAAGATCCGGCGCTGATCGCATCAGAAATCAACGCCCTGCGTGCCGCCACCAACCGCCCCTTTGCGGTCAACCTTATCCCCGCCGCCACCGATCCGGCCTTGCTGGATGCCCAGATCCAATGCTGCCTCGATCTGGAAGTCCGCGCATTTTCCTTTTTCTGGGATATCATGCCAGATGTCATCGCTCGCGTGAAACAGGCTGGATGCCTCGTGCTGCACCAGGTCGGCACGGTGGAAGCCGCCTCAATGGCCGAGCAGGCCGGGGCAGATGTCCTTATCGCGCAGGGCGTTGAAGCCGGAGGCCATGTCCATGGACGGAGTGCCGGATTTGAACTGGCCGAATCCATCCGCGATACCAGCAGCCTGCCCGTCGCCATCGCTGGCGGCATCTCGACAGGCGAGGATCTCGCCGCCGCAATTCGCGCCGGGTTGGACGGTGTGCAATGCGGCACCGCCTTTCTGGCCACCGAAGAATCCTTCGCCCATGATTATCACAAGATCCGCGTGACGACCGCAACCGGCACCGACACGGTTCTGACCGACGCCTTCGTACTGAACTGGCCCAAAGGCGCCGCCGTGCGCGTAATCGGCAACAGCGTGACCGAAGCGCTTCAGGGCCGTCATTTCGGTCATGATCCTGCCACATTGCCGCGTGAAACCATCGCTTGGGACGGCAACGAGCCCCGTCTGCGCTTCAGTACGGATTCCCCGTTGCGGACAACAAGCGGCGATCTCGAAGCCATGGCCCTCTTTGCCGGTCAGGGAGCGGGCAGGATCAACGAGATCGTGCCCGCAGGATCACGCCTTCGCGCTATGGCCACGACGGCGCGACAAATCCTGACACAGGAATCTCAGAGGCCCGGATAAACCGGAAAGCGCTCGCATAGTTCGGCGACCTTGGCCTTGACCTTTGCCTCAACCTCGCCATTGCCGTCTTCGCCATTGGCCACCAAGCCGTCGACCACTTCGATGATCCAATCAGCGATTTGCCGAAATTCGGTTTCGCCGAAGCCTCGGGTCGTGCCTGCCGGACTGCCGAGGCGGATGCCGCTGGTGATGGTGGGCTTTTCCGGATCGAAAGGCACGCCATTCTTGTTGCAGGTGATGTTGGCACGGCCCAATGCCGCCTCGGTCGCCTTGCCGGTCACGCCCTTGGGGCGCAGGTCCACAAGCACCACATGCGTGTCGGTGCCATGCGTCACCGTGTCCAGACCTCCCTTGATCAACTGGTCGCTCAGGGCTTGGGCATTGCTGATCACCTGGCGGATATAGGTTTTGAAACCGGGTTGCAGCGCCTCACCGAATGCCACCGCCTTGGCCGCAATCACATGCATCAAGGGACCGCCCTGAAGGCCGGGGAATATCGCCGAATTCACCTTCTTCGCGATGCCTTCGTCATTGGTCAGGATCATTCCACCACGCGGGCCGCGCAGGGTCTTGTGCGTGGTGGTGGTGGCGACATGCGCATGCGGGAACGGGCTTGGATGTTCGCCCGCAGCGACGAGACCAGCAAAATGCGCCATATCCACGAGAAGATAGGCATCGACCATGTCGGCGATCTGCCGCATCCGCGCGAAATCGATCTGCCGCGGAATAGCGCTGCCGCCGGCGATGATCAGTCTCGGCTTATGCTCTTTCGCCAACGCCTCGACCTGATCGTAATCGATCATATTGTCCTGCTTGCGAACACCATATTGCACTGCGTTGAACCATTTCCCCGACTGGTTCGGAGCGGCCCCATGGGTCAGATGGCCGCCAGCATCGAGGCTCATCCCCATGATCGTGTCGCCGGGTTTGCACAGCGCCAGAAAGACACCCTGATTGGCCTGACTGCCCGAATTCGGCTGAACATTGGCGAAATCGCACCCGAACAATTGCTTTGCACGATCGATGGCTAAGTTTTCGGCAATATCAACGAATTGACAGCCGCCATAATAGCGCCGACCCGGATAACCTTCGGCATATTTGTTGGTCAGCACCGTGCCTTGCGCCTGCATCACCGCGCGGCTGACGATGTTTTCGGAGGCGATCAGCTCGATTTCATTGCGCTGACGGCCCAATTCCTTTCCGATTGCGTCGAAAATCTGCGGATCGCTCGCCGCGAGATCCTCGGTGAAAAAACCGGAAATCATTTTCTGTTCGTTCATGTCATTCCTCCTGTTGATATCTACCCGGTCCAGCCAAGCGCCGCCGAGATGCTGTTCATCGATTGCATCAGCGGCACAGATAGGCCGCGTTCCGTGTTGCCGCGAATGCCGCGCAGCAATTTGATCTGAAGGGCGTGAACACGGTCGAGGTCATGGCGGACCCGACCGAAGCGGGCGGACATGTTCGGAAAACGCGCACCGATTTCCGCGCCGTCGTTCAGGAACGAAATCGCCGCACAGCTTTGCTCGTATTCCCGCTGAATACGCCCGAAGATCTCACTGCGGATCACGTGGTTGGACACCAGATCCGCGTATTTCCCGGCAATTCGCATATCCGCCTGGAACAGCGACTTCTCGACCTCGTCCACGATCAGGCGAAACAGCCGTGACTCGCTGAACATCCGGCGCAGCAATTCGTCGCCCTCGTCCTTCCGGAAGCGGCGGAACGAGCTCACGGCCGAGCCGAAACCATACCAACCGGTAATCAGATGACGATTCTGCGACCAGGCGAAAACCCAGGGGATTGCCCGCAAATCATCCAGGCTTTGCGCCCCGAACCGCCGGGCCGGGCGCGATCCCATCTTGAGCATTGCCAGCTCTTCGACCGGGCTGGCCTGTTGGAAATAATCGATGAAGCCGGGTTCGTGCAGCAAAGTGCTGTAAGCCGTCTGCGACATGCCCGATAGCGCTTCGAGCGTATCGTTGAATTCGGGACACGCAGGTTCCGGCTGCGAGTTCAGCGAATGCGCAAGCACCGACGAAGCCAGCAACTCCAGTTGGTGCTGTGCCGTGCCGCGATTGGCAAATTTCGAGGATACGACTTCGCCCTGTTCAGTCGTGCGAAGTTGGCCGTTTATCGTGCCCAGGGGCTGTGCGGCAATGGCACGCTCGGTCGGGGCGCCGCCACGGCTGACCGAACCACCGCGGCCATGAAAGAAGACGGGGACAAGATCATGCGTCGCCAGTATGCGAGTAATGCTGCGCTGCGCCTTTTCCAATTCCCAGCTGGAGCAGAGGAAACCGCCATCCTTGTTGCTGTCGGAATAGCCCAGCATGATCTCGATCCGGCTGTTTCCGGCAGCCAGGCTGCGCCGCGCCAAAGGCACGCGCAACAATTCGTCCAGTATTTGGGGCGCTGCGCGCAGATCGTCGATGGTTTCAAACAGCGGCACCACCTGCAAATCTAGTCGTTCCGCACCGAAACCTGCATAGCGGGCCAGCAGGAAAATCCCCAGCAGATCGTCGCAGGACCGGGTCATCGAAAGGATGAACGGCCCCATCGCCTGCGGGTCCGGGCCGAATCGCGTCTTGTGCATCAGTTCAAGCAGGCCAAGCAACTCCTGGGCCTGATCGCTCAAACGGTCCCGGTCGATCCAGGACAATCCTGCTCTCACCAACTCGGTGCGGAGACGCTTGGACCATTCTGCCGTACCATAATCGGGCGCCGCGTCGCTCAGGCTCCAGATTTCAGCAAGGACCTGTGTCGTGACTGACGAGTTCTGCCTCACATCAAGCGTGACGGTCCGAAATCCAAAGACTTCGGCCTGCCAGCGGAGTGGGCGGACAAAACGCTCTGCCAGACCGTCGGCATCAATCGCCGACAGGGCGCTCTCGACGATGCGGAGTTCCGCCGTGAATTCCTCCAGATGCGTATAGCCGGGTCCATGGCCCTCAAGCATGGCATTGATGCGTCTGTGCATCGCGCTCAAGGCCTGACGGAACAACTCGCCCGGATTAAGATGTCGATCTGTCTCACCCGGCGGTGCATTGTTGATAACCTTCGTCAACTGTCCGTGGGCAGCATCGGGCAGATGGGAAATCGAACTGCTTATGCTTAGATGCTGTGCAGCAAGAGCAAGCGCGGACAGGTATTTTTCGAGGATCGTCGCCCGATTCCGCGTCAGGGCGGCTTGGGTGGTCTCTATCGTCACATTGGGATTGCCGTCACGATCGCCACCGATCCATGAATGGAACTGCAGGCACGGCTTGGAATCCTCGGCATACCCGAAGTGATCCGCCACAGCGTCCTTGAACTGCCGATAAAGATTGGGCACCGCGTCGAACAGGCCGTCGCGGAAGAATTGCAACCCCCAATCGATTTCATCCACCGGGGACGGCCGCTTCAGGCGCAATTCGCCGGTGAGCCACAACAGATCGATCTCGTTCTCGATATCGGACAAAAGCTCGGCCCGTTCCCGAGGCGTCCAGCGCTGTGTTTCCAGGGCCACCAATGTCCGGTAGATGCGTCGATGGATTTCCAGGACCGTGACCCGCTTGGCCTCGGTCGGATGTGCGGTCAGGGTGGGTCCGACCGACAGCTTGTCGGCCACCCGCCGGAATGCGCTCAGCGAGATATCCGGGTTGCCTTGCAACACCTTGGCAAAGCTGCCCTCGATCGCCGCCGGTCCTTCATGCGTTTCAGTCATGCGCCGCGCGCGCATTCCGGCATTTTCCTCGACGATCTTCATAAGCTGGAACCAGATGTTCAGTCCCTGAAGATAGGCCGTCAGATCAGAATCCTCGGGCAGATCTTCGCAATCGCCGGACAATAACGGCAGAATGGTGGGCGCGCGCCGGTCAATGACATTCAGCCAAAGCCGACGCAGTTCCATGCGCAGCCGACCGGCATAGGAACGGTCCGCCCCATCCGGTTGCCCGGTATCGATATGAGAGGCGTCCCCCTGCATCAGTTCACCCTGTCGCGCGGTTCGCGGCCATCGAAGAAGTCGCGCAGATTGTCGAGAACCCGAAAACCCATCGCCTCGCGCGCTTCGCGGGTGGCGCTGCCCAAGTGTGGGAGCATCACTAGGTTGTCGCAATTCTGCAGCACCGGGTTGATGTTCGGCTCTCCATCGAACACGTCGAGCGCGGCACCACCGATGGTTTCGAACCACAGCGCTTGTGACAGGGCCATCTCGTCAATGACCTCGCCGCGGGCGGTGTTAATCAGGAATGCATCGGATCGCATCAGGTTCAGGCGCCTGGCGTCGATCAGGTGCCGGTTTTCCGCCCCGCCCGGACAATGCAACGAGATGAAATCGCAAAGCGGCAACAATTCGTCGATGCTGTCCACCTGCGTGGCATCGCATTGTGCAAGGATATCGGGTGCGATCTTGCTGCGGTTATAGGCGATGATCTTCATGCCAAAGCCGTGATGCGCCCGCTTGGCCATCTCCTGACCGATCCGGCCATAGCCGATGATGCCCAGGGTCTTGCCCGACACCTTGCTGCCAACCAGATGCGTCGGCCGCCATCCCGTCCAGTCGCCGGCGCGTAATTCACGCTCGCCCTCTCCGGCGCGCCGCGCCGCCATAAGCATAAGCGTCATGGCCAGATCGGCAGTGCATTCGCTCAGGACATCCGGCGTGTTGGTCACCACCATGCCATGCTGCCCAACCCGGTCCAGATCGATATGACTATATCCGACCCCGTAATTCGCGAGAATCCGGGTTTGCGGCCTGGCCAGCTCCAGCGCCGAAGCACCGATCTTGTCCGTCACCGTGGGCAGCACCGCATCGTAGTTCTGCAGTGCCGATTTGAAGTCTTCCGGCGTCAGGGGCTTGTCCGACGTGTTGAGTTCCGTGTCGAACAATTCCGATAGCTGCGCTTCGACCGCTACTGGCCAGCGCCGGGTTACGAGAACCTTCGGTTTTGCCATCCGCCCCTCCTATTGCATGACACTGGCGATGGTCTCGCCAATCACAGCCGGGTTTTCGGCTACAGTGACACCCGCAGCGGTGAGGATTTCGACTTTCTCGCTGGCACTTTCGCCGAATGCCGAAATGATCGCTCCCGCGTGACCCATCGTGCGGCCCTTGGGCGCGGTCAGACCCGCGACATAAGCCACTACCGGCTTGCTGATGTGATCACGGATATATTCGGCAGCCTCGGCTTCTTGCGGGCCACCGATTTCGCCGATCATGCAGATCACATGCGTCTCGTCATCATTCTCGAAACGTTCCAGGATATCCTTGAAGGAAGACCCGTTGATCGGGTCGCCGCCGATACCGACACTGGTGGACACACCGATCCCGCGTTCTTTCAACTGCGCCGCCGCTTCGTAGCCCAAGGTTCCCGACCGGCCGATGATGCCGACATTGCCCTGCAGATAGATATGACCGGGCATGATCCCCAGAAGCGCCTTTCCGGGGCTGATCGTTCCGGCGCAGTTCGGGCCGGTCAAAACCATGCGCCGCTCCTTGGGATAGCGGTACATGTAGCGTTTGACCCGAATCATGTCCTGCGCGGGAATGCCGTCGGTGATGCAGACACAGTAACGGATGCCTGCATCGGCGGCCTCCATGATCCCGTCGGCGGCAGCGGGAGGCGGCACGAAGACCAGCGTGGCCTCGGCCCCAGTCTCGGTGACGGCTTCCTTGACCGTGTTGAACACCGGTACGCCCTCGACGGTTTCGCCGCCCTTGCCCGGCACGACGCCGCCCACGACATTCGAACCATATTCGATCATTTCGCGCGCATGGAACCGGGCCATCTTGCCGGTAATCCCCTGAACGATGATCTTTGTATCGCGATCCAGAAAAATGCTCATTGGACAGCCCTCAGGTTGGGATTGTTCTTCACGTCGCTCTGCCAGGCTGCAACTGCCCGCTCGGCGGCTTCGTTAAGTGTCGTTGCGCGGATCAGGGGCAACCCGCTTTGCGCGAGGATCTTCTGCCCCTCCTCGACATTGGTGCCTGCAAGGCGGACCACGACCGGCACGTCGACCGGGTTTTCGCGCAGCGCCTGAACGACGCCCTCGGCGACCCAGTCACAGCGATTGATCCCGGCAAAGATGTTGACGAGGATCGCCTGCACATTCTTGTCAGACATTACCAGCCGGAACGCCTTGGCGACCCGTTCGGGTGTGGCGCCACCGCCGATATCCAGGAAATTCGCCGGCTCGCCGCCAGCAAGCTTGATCGTGTCCATCGTCGCCATCGCCAGTCCGGCGCCGTTGACGATACAGCCGATATTTCCGTCCAGCCCGACATAGGACAGACCACGGTCGGCGGCACGGGATTCCCGCGGATCCTCTTGCGACTTGTCACGCAATTCCGAGATCTGCGGGTGTCGGAACAGGGCATTGTCGTCAAAGGTCATCTTGGCGTCGAGGGCAAGGATGCGATCATCGCCTGTAATCACCAGCGGATTAACCTCGACCATGGTGGCGTCGAGTTCGCGGAAGGCACGATAGCAGCCGCGCAGCGTGCGCACCATCTGCTGTGTCATGCGCGCTTCGATGCCCAGTGCAAAGGCTATCTCGCGGCATTGGAACTCTTGCAGACCGACGGCGGGCTCCACCGTGGCACGAACGATGCTGTCGGGACGTTCGGCAGAGATCTCCTCGATCTCCATCCCGCCTTCGCCACTGGCGACGATCATCACCCGCTGGCTTGCGCGGTCTAGGACAAAGCCCAGATAGATTTCGCGCTCGATCGGCACGGCCGCCTCGACATAGACGCGGTAGATGCCCTTGCCTTCAGGCCCGGTCTGATGCGTGATCAGCTTTTGCCCGAACATGCCTTCGGTCGCGGCCTGGATTTCGGCATCGCTGTCACAGACCTTGACCCCCCCGGCCTTGCCCCGGCCACCGGCATGAACCTGCGCCTTGACCACCCAGCGGTTGCCACCCATTTCGCGGGCACGGTAGGCGGCTTGCTCGGGACTGTAGGCCAATGCGCCCTGTGGGACTGTTACCCCGAAATTACTGAGAATTTCCTTGGCCTGGTATTCGTGGATATCCATCTTTGCTCCTCCCTTGAGCGCCGTTACTGAGCGGCCATTGCAGTCTCGAAATGGCGGTCCAGCCGAGCGCTGATCTCGTCCATGTCGATACCTGCACCCATTTCGTTCATCGCTGCCCCGAACCGGGTAACGATGTCGGTGATCGCGGCTTGGGTCAGCAGGTTCAGAATGCCGATGCGGACCTGAACCGGCTCGGACAGTGTCGGCCAGATGCCGAAACCGGCGGCACGGCACGATTGCACCAATTCCATCTCGCGACCGGCCAGCTTGTCGGGCAGGTTGAGAACCACCAGCGAGGTCATGTTCGACGTCACCTTGCAGCCCATCGCCGTGACCGCATCGCACAGCGCCGCTTCGTGGAAAGAATAATCCTCGGCACGCCGGGCAACAGTATCCTGCAACAGGATGCGCAGCGCCTCGTGGAAAGCCGCGACTGCATAGGCGCTATGGGTGCGGTGATAGGTACCTTTCTCGACATCCTTGCCGTCGATGATGCCCCAATGCCGCGCCTCGAGGATCGGGTGATGCACAAAGGTGCGAGTGCCACTCGCCCTGAGCGTCTCGATGTAACGGTCGGTGAACGACACCGGTGCATAGGTCAGCGGTAGGCAGCAGATGCCCTTCTGTGGACAGGAAGCCCAACCATGCACGCCCGGGAAGTCATCGATCCGGAAATCTTCCACCCCGAGCGACGAAACAGCATCGACCAGCCCCATTACTCCGTGCTTCTCACAAGCGTCAGAGAATCCGCGCAGGTCGTTGATCCGGCCCGACCCGGTTTCCCAATGCGCCATCGCGGCCCATTTCGGCTTGTGCTTGGCCAGTGCAGCCTCGACGGTCTCGCCGGTGACGGATTTGCCATGCGGCACATCGATGATGGTGACCGAAGCGGGCTTCGGGTCCAGCGGATTAGCGGCCAGTTCTTCGGCGGTGGCCGCTTTCATCCGGACAGTAAGGCCGTCGATGCTGGAGAAGGTTCCGTTGGTGAACATCACCACCTTGTCGCCGGGCATCACGGCACTGAACATGACATCGAGACCGCTCCACCCCGTTCCGGCCACGCCGAAAGTATGGATATTGCGGGTGCCCATCACCTCTCGCAGCATCAACTTGGATTCGATCATGCCGCGAAGCACGTCCGCTTGCATGTGGTCGGCAATGCCGGCGCTCGCAAAACGCTGGAGGACCCGCGGGTCGGTATTGCCTGGACCAGGGCCCGCTGCGATCGTTTCGGGAATCTCTAGCTGAGGGAAGATCTTGATTTCGGCCATCGGTCCATTTCCTCCAAGTGAATTTGATTTCACCTAGGGGATGCCATCTCGACAAGTTCCGCAACGTAAGTTACTCCTGCTTTCAGGTATCTATATGGATGGGAAAATACCCACCCATATTGGTAAGAATGCGAAGGTATACTGCAAACTGCCCTGCCTGGACGGGTAGGTTTTTGCGAAAAACCAAGGAAATGCAAATGACTGGCAGCTCTAATACCAAGGTTTCAGTCATGCTGGCGGACAGTAATCCACTGGTCCTGTCGGCCATGTCGGAAGTTTTCGAGCGCGACACCCGATTCTCTCTCGTGGCCACCTCTGCGACCGCCGAGGGTTTCCTGGGAACGGTTATGCGCATCCCCTGCCAAGTCGGAATCATCGATTGGGGTCTGCCAGTCCTTGGCGGAGCAAGGCTTCTCGAAGTTCTGCGCGAACAGGAAAGCGCGCCACGCATCGTGGTCTATGCCGATGAAGGGAGCGATGCCCACCGCGCGGCGATGAGCGCGGGCGCCGCCGGTTTCGTGGCTCGCAACGGCCCGGTCGAAACCTTGCTGGACACCTGTGTTGCCGTTGCCGCGGGAAAAATGGTTTTCCCCTATCTCGATGTCCGCGAGCTGCAGAAAGACCCCATCCACTCCCTGTCCCGCCGCGAGGCAGCCATGCTGGAAGCCCTGTCCAAGGGGCTGACCAATCGTGAACTTTCGCAGGAACTGGGTATCTCGACCAACACTGTGAAATTCCACTTGTCAAATCTATATGACAAGCTTTCGGTCAAGAATCGGGCCCAAGCCATCGCCTTCTACTACTCAAGTCGAATACCCGGTGGGCGCAATTTCGAGGACAACGAGTAACCGTGAATCAACATCCGGCACGAAACTTTTGGGAAATATTATTTATTGACAGGAAATATTATTTCCCCTTTGTATGAGCCGCATCGACCAAAACTTCACCGCAGGAGCACTCCGCCATGAGTTTCTTTCCCATCGAACAAGCCCCCGCGCGTCTTAATCGGAGCGAACTCGCCGTTCCGGGCAGTCAGCCGCAAATGTTTCAAAAAGCAGCAGAATCCGACGTTGATGTGATCTTCCTCGACCTTGAGGATGCGGTCGCACCAGACGAGAAGGTGCAGGCTCGCAAGAACATCATCAAGGCCCTGAACGAGATCGATTGGGGCAAGAAATCCATGTCGATTCGAATCAACGGCCTGGACACGCACTACATGTATCGCGATGTCGTCGACGTGGTCGAGCAGGCCGGTGAACGCCTTGACCTGATCATGATTCCCAAGGTCGGCACCGCAGCCGACGTCTACGCCGTGGACATGATGGTGACCCAGATCGAGGATGCCAAGGGCTACGGGAAGCGGATCGGATTCGAGCATATCATCGAAACCGCACTCGGCATGCAGAATGTCAGCGAGATCGCCGCTGCGTCCAAGCGCAACGAAAGCCTGCATTTTGGCGTGGCCGATTACGCCGCCAGCACCCGCGCCCGCACCACGGTGATCGGGGGCGTGAACGAGAATTACGCCGTACTGACCGACCCGGACCAGGACGGCAGCCGGCAGGTCCATTGGGGCGACATGTGGCATTACGCAATCTCGCGCATGGTGGTCGCCGCCCGCGCCAACGGGTTGCGCCCGATCGATGGCCCCTTCGGCGATTTCTCGGATCCCGACGGCTACAAGGCGGCCGCCTATCGCGCCGCCGTCCTCGGCTGTGAAGGCAAGTGGGCCATCCATCCCAGTCAGGTCGCGCTTGCCAATGAGGTGATGAGCCCCTCTGCAGAGGAAGTCGCCCGCGCGGAGAAAATCCTCGCCGCCATGGCCGAGGCCGAAGCAGCAGGCAAGGGCGCCGTGTCATTGGATGGCCGCTTGATCGACTATGCCTCGATCCGTCAAGCCGAGGTGCTTGTCGAGAAAGCCCGGCAGATCGCCGCATAAATGAAGGAAGCAGCTGATATGCGTGCGTTGGCACGACAGCTTTATGACCGCGCGGTCGAAGCGGCTGATCCCGCTCGCGCCGTGCGGGAATACTTTGCTCAACATCGGCCCGCCCGCCTTCCGGCCGGCGGGCATAGCTATGTCATCGCCATTGGCAAGGCCGCCCCGGCGATGCTGGGCGAGGCATTGCATCATATCCCCGCTCCAGTCACGGCACTGGGGGTCACCCATCACGAAAATGCCCAGGACATTCCCGGTGCCCGCATCCTCACGGCAGGCCATCCTGAACCAGATGAGGATGGGTTGCGGGCCGCTCGGGAAGTCGTCGCCCTACTGCAAAAGGCCGGTGATAACGATCATGTCGTTGCGCTTATCTCCGGTGGCGGCTCGGCCCTTGTGCCTGCTCCGAAACCGCCACTGACACTCGCGGACAAGCAGGCGGTCAACCGGCTCTTGCTGGAAAACGGGCTTGGCATCACCGAAATGAACCTGATCCGTCAGCAGCTTTCCGAACTGAAAGGCGGAGGCTTATTGCGCTACGCCTCTCCTGCTTCGGTCACTGCGCTGATCCTGTCGGATGTGATCGGCAATGAACTGAGCGCCATTGCCAGCGGTCCGACGACCGCGCCTCTCGGCAGCCACGCCGAAGCATTGGCCCTGTTGCAAGACCGTGGGCTGCTGGAGGAACTGCCCTCCTCTGTCCGAACGCTTCTGGAAAGTCCTGAGCTGCCCGGATCGCGGTATGTTTCGGACAATAACCTGATCGGTAGCAACGAAAAATCGCTGGAGGCGATGCGCGCCGCCGTGACAAACGGATGGACTACCCGAATCGTGTCCGACAGGCTGATCGGAGATGTGGGAGACGCTGCCACAAGGATCGTCCAAGCCGCCGGCGACATCGATCGCAAGGGTCCGACCGCCCTGATTTTCGGTGGCGAAACGACCGTGCATCTTCAAGGTACCGGGCGTGGCGGCCGCAATCAGGAACTTGCCCTGCGGATCGCGATGCAGGGCGACCGCCTGCCCGAGGGTTGGGTCTTTCTCAGCGGCGGCACCGATGGCCGGGACGGTCCCACCGATGCGGCGGGCGGGATCGTCGATAGCGGCACCATCGCCCGCATCAGAACCAGCGGCAACGATCCCGAAGCCTTGCTCGCCAATAACGACAGCTTTGCCGCGTTGAAAGCGGCGGGAGACCTGCTGATTACTGGCGCGACAGGCACCAATGTCGCTGATGTTCAGGTGCTTTTGCTACCCTGAAACATGATTGCAGCCCGTCGATGAACTAGGCCCGCGGCGGCTGGATATCATGAAAATCCAGCCGCCCGGCGCCATATGCGTCAACCCTGCCCCCAATCCAGATAGGCCCGGATAGAGCCGTTGCGCGGATCTGCCTCGGCATGATCCAACACATCACCCCCGGAACCAAGCACATGGCGAAGCGTATCGGCCACCAAAACTTGCTGACCCGGTAACAGATTACAGGGATCGAGTTGGAAATAGCCCAGTTCCACCTCGTGATCGCGCACAATGATCGCCGGATCCTGCCGCCCCAAGACAGCGGCAAAGATAGCCGCGTTTGCTCCGGCTTCTTGCGGATCGATTTCGATCTGCAAGCGGTCAAGCGGATTGTTCGTCGGATCGGGAACCACGCGCGCCGTAATGCCCGGCAGATCAGCCACTGCAGCCTGCCATTCTTCGAGCGCAGCACGCTCGGCGGCACGTATCGCGGCGGCATCGCGGGTCATCCAGTCTTCCATGGCGGCGATCAGCCCCATGATGCTTTCCTTGCCGACCTTCATGCCGCGTCCGATGCCGATATTCTGCAGATAGGCGGCTCGCACAAGGTCACGGCGCCCGGCAATGATGCCGCTGGTCGGTCCGGACAGGAACTTGTGCCCCGAATAGATCGCCAGATCCGCACCCTGCTCGATGAAGCCGGTCAGATCATATTCCGATGCAGCATCCACGATCACCGGCACTCCGGCGCGATGGGCGATCTCGACAAAGCGGGCAAAGGGGATCTGGCCGTAATGCACCACGTGATGCGACACGACATAAAGCGCTGCCGCCACGTTTTCGTCCAGCGCGCCTTCAAGCTGATGATCTGCGCATTGCGTGGACTGGCCAATGACGCGCAATTTGCCCCCGGTCAGGCCAACGGCGGTCTCGACCGGCGCGCCGTAATGGCACAGGTGACCGGCCTGGGCCACAACCGTGTCGCGCGATCCTGGAACTGCCGGCAATGCCTCTGCCCGGCTCGGGTTCAGCCCGGTCATGCAGCCCGCGACGCAAAGCGAGATCCCCGCGCTTGCCGAGGCGGTCACGCAGCCTGCTTCGGCCCCCGTAAGGCGGGAAATCACCTGCCCGGCATGCTCCTGCAACTCGTGCATCTTGACGAAATGGCCCATGGCCTCGGCCGTCGCCTTCCGCGCGGCCGAACCGGTGACCGAGGCCCCAAGCCCGGTCATGGTTCCACTAACATTGATCACCCGGGTGAACCCGTTTGCATCATGCCAGTCCCACAAAGCTTCAGTCATCTCGATCTCCTATGCGTCAATTTCGAATATCGCCTCGATTTCGACGGTGATGTTGTTGGGCAGTGATCCGACCCCAAAGGCGGAACGAGCGTGGACACCCCCTTCACCGAACACCTCTGCCAGCAAGGTCGAGGCGCCGTCGATCACGAATGGATGGCGGTCGAATTCGGGCACGGCATTGACCAGCCCCAAAAGTTTGACCACGCCCCGCAACCGGTCGAATCCGCCAAAATGATCGCGCAATGCGCCCAGAATGTTGACCGCCACCAGCCGCGCATGTTCACGCGCGGCTTCGGCGGTCACATCTGCGCCCACCTTGCCACACAGCAATGTGCCATCGGCAAGCACAGGCCCCTGACCCGAGACATAAACCAGATTGCCGCTCTGCCGCACATTGCGAAACGCGCCGATCGGAGCTGGTGCCGCTTCGGGCAACTCAACGCCAAGACGAACCAGCCGGGTGGCGACCGGGACGGACCCCAGAATCTCAGGTTGTGACATGATGTCCTTCTAATCGTTTGCAGTAACTTTGATGGGATTGACCCACGGTGACAGGTTCAGGCGTTCCATTGGCGCAGATTTCCGCAGCCTTGGGGCAACGCGTCCGGAAAACGCAGCCCGAGGGCGGCTGCAACGGGCTGGGGATGTCGCCCTTCAGTAGGGTTCTGCTGCGTGTCAGCCCCGGATCGGGCATCGGGATCGCCGACAGCAACGCCTGAGTGTAAGGATGCGACGGATTGCGATAGAGCGGCCGCGACGGCCCCTTTTCAACGATCCGGCCCAGATACATTACCACGATCTGGTCACAGAGATATTCCACCACCGACAAATCATGCGCAATAAACAGCATGGTCAAGTTGCGCTTTTCCCGAAGCTCCAGCAGCAGATTAAGCACCTGCGCCTGGATCGACACATCCAGGGCCGAAACGCTTTCATCCGCGACTATGAATTCGGGTTCGAGCGCCAGGGCGCGCGCGATACCGATACGCTGGCGCTGCCCCCCGGAAAACTCATGCGGGAAACGGTTCATGTGATCGGCGCTCAGGCCGACCTCTTCCAGCAGTTCAGCGACCTTGTCGCGGCGGGAACGGGTATTGCCGATGCCATGGGCGCGCAGACCTTCGGCGATCACGTCGCGCACACGAAGGCGGGGGTTAAGGGACGAAACCGGGTCCTGAAAGATGATCTGCATGCGTCGGCGCGCAGCCCGTAGCCCGGATTTGTCCAGCCTGTTCAAATCCGTGCCGTCAAAGATCGTCTGCCCCTCGCTCGGTTCGATCAAGCGCAACAGGGAACGTCCCAATGTAGTCTTGCCCGAGCCGGACTCGCCGACCAAGCCGGTGATCGAGCCGCGGCGAATGTCGAAACTGACATCGTTCACGGCATGCACCGTTCCGCGCGGCGTCTCGAACCGCTTGGAAAGGTTGTGAATTTGAAGCAGCGGCTCAGACATGCTCCACCTCCTGCGAGACCGGATGGAAACAGGCGATCCGGTGATCCTGCCCCAGTTCCGACAATGTCACCGGATGCTCGCATGCATGATCGGCCCGCTCGCAACGCGGCGCAAAGGCGCAACCGGGCGGCATGGCATGCAAGGGGGGCACCGCACCGGAAATCGGCACCAGCCGCTCGCCCTCGGGACGTCCGGGCATCGGGATCGAATTGAGAAGCCCGCGCGTATAGGGATGCGAAGGCCGGGCAAACAATGTGCCCACCGAGGCCTGCTCGACAATGGCGCCGGCATACATCACCGCCACATCATCGGCCACTTCCGCCACCACGCCCATGTCATGGGTGATGAACAGAATGGACATTCCCATCTCTTTCTGAAGCCGCCGCATCAGGTCGAGGATCTGCGCCTGAATGGTCACGTCCAGCGCCGTGGTCGGCTCATCCGCGATCAGCAGGGCCGGGTTGCATACCAGCGCAAGCGCGATCATGACCCGCTGCCGCATCCCGCCGGAAAGCTCGTGCGGATAGTTGTCCAGGCGCGAGGCGGCGCCGGGGATCTCCACCAGTTCCAACATCTCAAGCACCCGCTTGCGTCGCGCCTGCGCGTCGAGCGGACTGTGCAGCAGCAGCATTTCACCGATCTGGTCCCCGATGGTGAACAGCGGATTGAGCGATGACATCGGTTCTTGAAAGATCATCGCGATACTCGGTCCGCGCAGCTTGCGCATTTCTCGCTCGCGCATGGTTGTCAGATCGCTGACTGCACCATCGGGGCGACGGTAACGGATTTCGCCTCCGGCCACCGCACCGTTCTTGGGCAATAACCCCATGATCGCCAGTGACGACACCGATTTTCCCGATCCGGATTCACCGACCAGGGCAAGCGTCTTGCCGGGGTGGAGTGTAAAGCTGACATCGCGCAGCGCCGTCACGCTACGCCCGCGCGCGCGGAACGACACCTGCAGATTGCTGACATCCAGAACCGGGTCGGTCATCCGCCCCTCCGCTGCGCCTTCTGGACGCTTGCACCAAGCACCGTCAGACGCGGCTCGAAAAGCTGATCCAGTGACAATCGGGCACCTTGGGAGTCAATGGTTTCGGCCTGACTGTCTTTCAAGTCGAACAGGGTGAAATCCGCCTTCTGCCCCGGCGCGGCCCCGTTCCGCGCACCAAGGCCCAGCACGCTGCGCGGGCGTTCCGTCACTGCCGCAATCACCTCGTCGAAATCCATGCCAACCGCCAGCAGCTTGGACATCGTCGTGGCCAGATCGTAAACCGGGCCGCCGATATTGCGCAGATGCAGGTCGGTCGAAATGGAAAATGGCTTCAGCCCATCCGCCAGGGCGTCCCGCGCGGTATCGAAGCTGAACGAGGCCACACCATGGCCGATATCCATCCGCACCCCGTTTTCGGACAGTTGCTTGGCCTGTTTGAACAGCGCCGCCGTGTCACGGATCGAGCCGGCCCGTTTGCCATTGAAACAATGGGTGACGATATCGCCTTCGCTCAGGATATCGAAAACCTCGTCGATCAGTGGGGGCGGCTCACCGATATGCACCATCAGCGGCAGGTTCAGGATTTCCGCCACCCGCTTGGCGATCTTGGCCGGGGTAATCCCCCAGGCTCCGGAAATGACTCCGCTGGCTCGCACCTTGATACCGCAGATCACGTCGCGATTGGCCTCGGCCACCTCAAGCGTCCGGTCTACATCGACCGAACGTAGATCGATCAGCTCCGGCACCCGGTTGCAGGCGACCAGCCCGATGGAACCGATATTCAGGAATGCCCGCACGGTTTCCTGCTGCGCCTCGATGACATATTCGCGCAACCCGTGGAACGCCGCCTCGCCCGCCGAGCCAGCATCTGCCATCGCCGTCACGCCCGTGGCCCGCCCGGCCTCGGAGGCACGGATCGAGATATCGGTACCGCCATGCCAGACATGGACATGCAGATCGCACCAGCCGGGCGACAGGTAGGAGCCGCCGCAATCGACGGTTTCGGCCCCTGGGACCGGACCGGGTGAGATCAGCCCGTCATCACCGACGAAAATTTCGTCGGGAGCATTGTCCAGCCCGAGGGGGTGGTAATTGATGAGATGCAGAGCCATGTCACATATCCTTCGCCAGCCGCGGATCGAGCGCATCGCGCAACCCGTCGCCAATCAGTTGCAGGGACAGGACCGAGATCGAGATCGCTAGCCCCGGAAAGAGGATCAGGTAAGCCGCCTGATCGATATATTGCCGTCCTTCATTGATCATCGTGCCCCAGCTTGGGGTCGTGGGGTCTAGCCCGACGCCAAGAAAGGACAGCCCCGCCTCGGCCAGCATCGCATAGGCGAAGATGAAGGTGGCCTGCACGATGATCGGCGACAGGATGTTGCGCAGCACATGCGTCACCATGATGGTCAGCGTCGATGAGCCAAGCGCCACGGCGGCCTCGACATAGGGCAATTCGCGGATCACCAGCGTCGAGGCCCGCACGATCCGGGCGATACGTGGCGCATAGACGATGGACAGTGCGACGACCACGTTGATGATCGACCCCCCGAGGATCGAGACCAGCGCGATCGCCAGCAGGATATCGGGAAAGGCCATCATCGCATCGATCAGCCGCGACATCGGCGCATCGAGCTTGCGGAAGAACCCTGCCATGAGCCCGATAATCACGCCGATCACCGATGACAGCGCGGCCACCCCCAGCCCGATGCTCAGCGACACCTGTCCGGCGAAGAGAAGCCGCGACAGGACATCGCGCCCGAAGGCGTCGGCGCCCAGCAGGAAATCTCCACCCGGCGGCGTCAGGCGCGCGCGCACCGACATCTTGGCCGGATCCGCCGGGGCCACGAGCGAAGCCAACAGGCACAATCCGGCAATTGCTACAAAGACGATCAGTGCGATCAACACAGCCCGACGCGAAAACAGCAGGGCAAGGAATTTCGGTTCATTCGTAACGCTTGCGGCAGTCACGGCATTCCTCCCTCAGTATTTCACGCGTTTGTCGACGACCAGGTAAAGCAGGTCTGTCAACAGGTTGATGAGCACGTAAAGCGATGCGACGACGATCAGCGCTCCCTGGATCACCGGATAGTCTCGGCGCAGCACGGCACTCACGACTAGGTTTCCCATGCCGGGAATGTTGAACACCCGTTCGGTCACCACCGCTCCCGACACCAGCAGGGCAAAGGTCAGACCCACGACAGTTATGATCGGAATGGCGGCATTCTTCAGCGCGTGGCGCAGCACCACCCGTCTTTCTCCCATCCCCTTGGAGCGGGCAGTACGGATATAATCCTCTCCCAGAATATCCAGCATCGAGGCGCGGGTGAAACGCAGGATCAGCGCGGAATTGACGATGCCCAGCACGATGGAGGGCAGTAGCAGGTAGCGCATCCTCTCCAGAAAACCTGTATCAGGGCCACCATAGCCGGACACCGGGAACCAGCCCAGATCGGTGGCGAGATAGCGTTGCAGCATCAACCCGGTCCAGAAACTGGGGATCGATGCTGCCAGCATCGCCGTGGTGATTGCCGCCTGATCCAGAAATGATCCCCGCCGGTAAGCTGCATAGATCCCGATGGGCGTGGCGATCACCAGCGCGATCAGCAATGAAAACAGCGACAGGAATATCGTCGGTTCGGACCTGGCGGCCAACACTTGGGTCACTGGCTGGTTGAAGAACAGCGACTCGCCCAGATCGCCTTGCACCGCATTTCCAACGAATGACAGATATTGCACCAGGATCGGCCGGTCCAGCCCGAGGCGTTGTCGCAATGCCGCGGCATCCTCGGCCGTCGCATCGGGGCCAAGCATCAGGGTCGCCGGGTCTCCGGGCGCCAGGCGCACGATGATAAAGGCGATGGTCAGCACGATGAAGATCACGATCATCATGCCGATCAGGCGTTTGAAGATATAGCGGGCCATCCGAGAACTCCGGTCGCTGGCTTGAAAAAAGGGGCGGGCAGCAACCCGCCCCGATCACATCACTCGGCGGACTCAGCATTCCAGAAGAACGGCCACGGAGTCTCGGTCACACCCGTCAACCCTTCGGCCATGCCCGACAGCGCGTTGAACGCGCCGATCTTGATGAAACCGACATCCTCGAAGACCTGGCCCTGCAATTGGGCATAAAGCTCCTTGCGTTTCTCGGGGTCGGTCTCGCTGGTGAATTCGGCGAGGATTTCGTCCTTTTCCGGATTCGACCAGCCAAGGCGCGAGGTCTTGGAATACATGTCGGTCAGGGAGGGCTCGGGCAGGAAAGGCGAATGGGAGATATAGATGTCCCACAGCGCCGGATCGTTGCGCCGCTCGCCCAAGGTCGCCCAATCGACCACATCCATCTGCACGGTGAACCCGGCCGCCTCAAGCGCCATCCGCGCCACCTCGGCCATCTTGAAATGGAACTCGTACTGCCGCGAGGTTAGGATTCGCAAGGGTGTGCCGTCATAACCGGCCTCTTGCAGCAATTCGGCTGCTCGTGCCTGATCGTTCTGGTTGAACAGCTCGGCGCCGGCATCGTTACGCCAGGCCCAACCTTCGGGATAAAGCGGCCCGTCGGTCAGGAAGAACTTGTCGTCGCCGAAGGCTGCAAACAGCATGTCATCCATCGGAAGCGCAGCCTGTAAAGCCTGGCGGGTGGTCTTGTCGGTCAACAACCCTTCCTTGTGGTTGATCGCAAAGACCGGCCAACCGAAAGGCTGCAGCAACATCGGATCGGCAACATCCGAGGAATCCAGCCGGTCATAGCTTTCGGCTGGCAACCCGTCGGCGAAATCGAATTGCCCCGAAAGCAACCCCTCGACACGGGTATTGGGATCGGGCACCGGAACAAAGCGGATCTCGTCAACGATCTGATTGCGTGCACCTGCCGCGCCGTCAGGTTCCTCGGAGCGCGAGCTATAGTCATCGTAACGTACCAGTTGCAGATACTGGTCGGGCACATGCTCGGCAATCTTGTAGGGTCCGGTGCCGATGACGGGATCGATTGTCTCGGCAATGGTCTCTTCAGGATAGATCGCAGCAGCAGAATTGGAAAAGGCCAACAGTGAGAGGAGCGGCGAATATGCTTCCGTCAGGGTGATCGTGACCTCGTAATCGCCGGTTGCCTCGATCGAGGCGACCTTGTCCGCCACCAATTTCCCGCGTGAAGCGACTTCGAGCCAGCGTTCCAGCGACGCCACGACATCCTTGGCATCCATGGATGATCCGTCATGGAAGGTCACACCCTCACGGATTCCAATCGTATAGGTCAACCCGTCATCGCTGATCTGCGGCATTTCCGTGGCCAGCAGTGGCGCGACATTCCAACCCGAGTCGAAAGTATAGAGCGTTTCGACGAAATGCTGGGTCACGATGGAAACGACATCTTTGGTCGACATCATCGGATCGAATGTATCCGCCTCACCAATGATAGCCACGTCGAGCGTGGTTTGCGCGGCAAGCGGGGCGGCCATGGCAGGACCAGCCATAAAGGCAGCCAACAGCGAAGCGCGCGTGAGCAACCGGGATTCCATCCATACCTCCATTATTATGTAATATATTCCTTTACTTTGATAGTCCTAGAGCAGAAACATGTCAAGATAATGTCGTATACGTCGCAAACGACGACAGATCATTTCTGACTTGCCCTCCTAGTTAATGGATTATAAGCATTTCCATAACTGTAGAAGTTATTCCATAGGATGTTGATATGACCGACAAAACCAGAACACGAGTCGGCGCGATCGATCGCAGCCTGCAAATTCTCGATCTTTTGACAGAGCGTCACCAACCGATGACAACCTATGATCTGGCGCGCAGCACAGGCGCACCGGTCTCGACGATTTACAAGCTCGTGGAAGAGCTTCTTGACCGCTCCATGCTGTCGCGAATCGGTGAAAACGGCATCTGGCTGGGCCCAAGGTTGATGCGCTACGGTCTTACCTATCGCGCCCGCATGGATGTCTTTGCCGAGGCACGGCGCGAAATGACCAGATTATCGGAAAATCTTGGCGAGACGGTACAGATCTGTGCCCGAGACGAGGGCATGATGACGGTGATCGGCATGGCTCGCGCCGCCGGACATTTCAACGTCGCCTCTGATGTCGGCACACGGGTCCCGCTCAACTGGACAGCGTCGGGCAGGCTTTTGCTTGGGCATCTCGATGACGAGGAGCGGCTGCGCATCTTCACCCAGAGTGCGCTGCCGTCAGAGACCGGACAGGCCGAAACAGACCCGGCGGTATTGTCACGGCAGGCACGCAAAGAGTTCGAGGCGCGGCTTGCGGTGCAGATGAGTGCGTCTGAATTCGCGGTTGCGTGTATCGCGGCTCCGATCTGTGATGAAAATGGCAGTTGTCTCGCCACCATCTCCATCGTGCTCCCCGAAACCCGCGCTCGCACCGCTTACGATGAACTCACTCGCGAGGTGCAGAATTCTGCGAGAACCATCGAAACGGCATTGGGCAGGCGGGGTTGAACCCGCCTGCCCTCGTTGCCCTGAAATCACCCTGAAGGCGCAAGCACCCCTGGGAGAGATGCCTTATTTGAGTGATCCCGCCAAATCCGAAGGGATTTCGGTCGCCGGTTGTCCGACTTTCTTCTCATCGGATTGCAGGCCCCAGTAAAGCTCGTCCAGCCCGGAAGCTTGATCCTCGACCGGTACGCGCAGTCCCACCGTCCGCTCAAGCACAAAGGCAAGAATGACCGCGGTCAGGGCGCCAGCTCCGATGCAAACGGCAATGCCTGCAAGCTGCATGACAATGCCGATCTGACCATGCTGGAAAGCAAACGCACCCTCTTCGATGCCGAAGTATCCGCCACGAGGCGTCCCCGCCTTGATCAAGCCGACCATGATCAAGCCATATATGCCCGCGCCGATAAACAGCGGGAACAGCTTGTGTTCGTCGATGCCACGCTTCAGCGTGAACTCGTACACGGCCCATGAGGTGATGGGGGCGAACAATGCCACAAGGAATGCCTGCCACGGCAGATAGACGTCAAAGCCGGATGCAATGGCGACATAGCCCGCCAGCGGCCCAAGCAACAGATAGGCGTAGTTCTTCGTCCTGTAGGATATGATGGCGCCGGTGACCGCTCCCCCAGCCCAAGCAAGACCGTAATTGTTGAAGGCAATGCCAACGCTGGTATCGGCCATCGTCACGCTGACAGCCAAAGCTTCGGGATCGAAGAAGAACAGGCAGGACAGGATCACCATCGGCAAGCCGGCAAAGATCGTGATCAGCCCGGTCGCGGCAAGGCCAATGCTGGGCGCGTTATAGGACGGCACCTTTGGATGAGGCTCGAACATGCCTGGCCGCTGCCCCAGTTTCGGCACCAGGACCAATGCCATCCCTGCCGGGAACAAGTAGACGAACCCGACCCCGAAGAAGTCATGGAACCCGGCATTCGTCAGCGGACCGACGGAACCCCAGGTCATCCAGCTTAACGCCGAAGACACGACAGTAGCCACGACCGCGGTGATGTAGTAGGCGGACGCCTTCATTCGCTCGGATACCGAGAAATGGAGCAGCACGTTGATGATCCCCGCAAAGCAAGCGAGGAAAAACACGAATATCTGAAAGTTGTTCAGCCCCGGAAAAACCGCCGGATCGGTATGCTGCGCCAGACTGTTGGCAAGCGCACCGCCCAGCCACCAGTCACTGATGGCATTGCCAAGCGTCGCACCTTCCATGATGTAGTATTGCGCCGCCCAGAAGCCGAAACCGATGACGAAATAGGTGGTAAAGCCAAGGAAAAACCCCACCAGCTTTTCAATGGTGGAATTATAGAGATTCTCGCTGCGGGTCGTGCCAGCGTCGATCATCAGAAGCCCGACGACGACAAGGATGGCACCGACCGTGCCCGAACCATACACGAGGTTCTGCACAAGCGAATTCAGCGTCACTTGCTCTGGATAGAGCATGGCTGCGTGTTCCATTTCTTACTCCCTGTTATTAAGTTTCGTTGCTTGTTGAGGTCTTTCTTTTGCATGAAACAGATGAGAACTCGTCTCGCTACGTAGCCCTCAATCGACCGGCTTCGCTTACCGGTCCCGGGGTTCAAGGGGTGCTATTCGCTTCGCCGGATCAGATGATCGGCGTTCCGTTCCTTCGCGCCTCCCGTATTTCTCGCAGGAATGCGCGAACGAGAACGAAAAACACACAGGCAACGATGAGTGGCCAGACAAGAACATATGCGCTCAGAAGGATTTCGGTCATGGTCGTCATTCCTTTCCCTCAGGTGTTTCGCGTGTCGAATTGGCCGGCATGACGCGCGATCTGATCAAAATCGAACTCAACCTTGTTGAACCAGGAGAGCGCGACGCAAAGTATCGTGGAAACCGCATAGGCCAGAAGCGATGCGGTCAGGACCGGGTACAGATGCAGAAAACCGATCGCGAAGGGCAGCGTGATCAGCATTACCGCCAGCGCCACCGCCACTCCGGCTCTCACCCCGAAAAACCCAAAGATCATCAAGCCGGCGATGACACCGATGCCGACAACGGATAGAAAGTCGCTGACAACGGCAACGATACCCTCCAGTGGCAACCAGCCGGTGCGAACCAAGGTGAATGCCACCAATGCCGCGACGACCGAGACGGTAAACCCGGTATTGTTGACCTTGCTCCAGTAGAAACTGGCGATGACAGGAAAGACCAATGCGCCCCAGATCGCGCCAACCAGCACCAGAAGATCAAGAATATCAAAGCGGCTGCTGGCGAAATACATCGCCATTCCGGTTGCGGCGATCATCGTGACGCGACCGATAAGCAGCATGAGCTGCGGCTTCGCGCCCGCTGCTCCCGCGATATTGCGGCCATAGATATCGGTCATCACGATGGAGGACATGGCCGACAGATCAGAATCCGCTGTCGAGGCGAGCGAACCGATGATCATGATGAAGAACACGCATAGGAGGCCCAAGGGCAGATAGCCTGCCGCAAGCTGCGGGATCAGGTTGTTCACATCCCCATCTGCCGGTTCGATCCCGAGATAGAGGGCAAGAACGCCCAATACCCCAATTCCGATTACCGTCGCGCCGTAACCCACTGTCGCGGTAATGAAGGTTTTCTTGATCATGTCCTCGCGCACGGCGAAAAGACGCTGCGCAATTGTCTGATTGCCGATTGCATAGGCCAGCACAGCGGCGATGAAGGGCGCTCCCTGATTGAAGAAGGCTTCGGACGAGAAAAAGCTCTGTTGCTGGGCGGTCAGGTTTTGTGCGCCATCGGCAAAGATCGAGCTTCCCCCCGCTGCGAAGAAGATCATCGGCACAACGATGATGACCGCGCCCAGCATGGCGCAAACCTGGATGAAATCCGTCAACAACGAGGCCCGAATGCCCGACCAGAGCGTATAGATCAGGACACCCCCCGCGATCAGTAGGATGCCGGTCGAGAAGGATAGAGGCGACATCATCGAGATCAACGCGCCTCCGGCGATGAAATTCGATGTCAGGCTGAGAAGACTCCCGAGCAGGTTCGATCCGGCGAGAAGCAGCTGACTCGACTGACCATGCCGGGCATGCAGGATCTCTGCCAGCGTATGAGCGTTAGGCGCCAGTGATCTTATACGCTTGCCAAAGGGGTAGATGAACAGGATCATCAGTGCTCCCCAAAGCCCATAATGGATCGGCCCGGACAGTCCATAGGTATAACCCGAGGTTGCCGAGGCATAGAGCGACGCCGCCCAGATCCATGTGGCCGTCATTGACGCGGCCGAGATCCCGAAACCGACATTGTTGCCGGCATTCATGTAACTGTCGGCATTTTCATGCTTCTTGCTAATGGATAACGATATCAGGAACGTCACCCCGAAAAAGGCGAGCAAGAGCACGAGCGTCAGGGTAGTTCCAAGCTCCAGTAGCTGCATTCGTCAAATCCTATGATCAGGTTACGGGACACGGACAGTTAGTTACGAAGAACGCCTCATTTGGTTTGCGGATACTTACCTATTCGTCGGGGAATATCCCCGGTGAGGTCGGCTTCCCATCATCGAACTGCGCGAGGTAGTCGATGATAAGCTGACGATTGACGGCGAAGCCCTTGTAGTCGGCCAGTTCGTCGGGCAGATCACGGATCACGCGGTGCAGGCGGCGGCCCCATTTCGGCACCGTTACCAGATCCTGCAGCGAGATCAGGTAGCAGCGGATCGGGAAGGCCAGCCCATTCGAGCGCGGCAGCCGGAAAAAGGTCTGTAGTTCGACGCGCAGATATTGCTTCTCGCCGACATTCTCGGGGGTCAGGGTGCGCTTTTCCGGACCCCATTTGTGGTAATTCTCGGGGCTTGTATCCAGACGCGGATTGACCGTCATCGTCCAGTTCAACCGCCGCGACGGGGAATCCTGCTGTATCGCCAGCAGGAATTTCAGCGCCCGCTGGAAAATCCCCATCTCGTGCGCCTTGGGCACTGGCGCATGCCATTCGAAGAAATTCATCCCGATGTCGAAATCCAGGCTCCAGTCTGCCTGACTGGTCACCATCCCGGCCTCCATCCACAGATTGCCCTCGCGCTGATCGAGCACCGCGAAATCGCCCTGTGCCTGGCGGGTGATGTATTCCATCGGTCCGTAGGGCAGCGTGGTCGGGTCGAGGAAGGTGAACTTGTGGTCGATCCCCAGTGGACGGTTGATCCAATGCCAGCGATCGCCGTCGCGGTGCAGGCTGAACAGCTCGGGATAGTCCTCGGATTTCGAGACCATGATCAGTTCCAGCAAGTCCCAACCCGCCAGCTCCATATGCGGCAGAGACTGACAGCGCAGCGGATCCTCGTTCAGGGTGATCTCGCGGTCCCGCATCTCGGCGACGTAGTGTTCATCGACATCGAAGCGGTTCTCGAAGGGGCTGCCCTCGCGGCCCCCGGCATGCGGCTCCATATTGACCGCATACATGTAGTCGTCCTTGTCAAAGGGAAACGGAAAACGCCGGATCGCCTCGGCCGAGTTGTGATAGCTGTAGTCGTCGCGGAAGGTCTCGTCGTTGAACTGGATGGTCATGGCAACCTCCTGGATCGGAATAGGTGAGGTGAGAGCCGGGGTTCCACCCCGGACCCCGGGATATTTGCATGAAGAAGAAGGGGCAGGTGATTGCGGGACATGGGATTACCTGTTGAGTATCAGTTCCTTGCCCCGGAATCGGGAGACGCAGGGCATGATCTTCGTCTGTGAGCTGCGTTCGTCTTCTGAGAGCCAATGGTCATTGTGCTCGATCCGGCCATGGCAGGAGACCACCTCGGTCTCGCAGCGCCCACAGGCGCCGCCCCGGCAGCTCCAGTCCATATCGACCTGCGCCTCCTCGAGAGCTTCGAGCAGGCTCTGATGCGGGCTGACCGAGACGCGCTGCCCCGTTTTCGCCAGTGTCACCTCGAAGGCACGGCCGGGCGGCGGAGCCAGGAACACCTCGGAATGCAACGAGCCGCACGGCCATCCCAAGCGCTCGGCGCATTGCGCCACCGCGGTGATCAGGCCTTCCGGGCCGCAGGTATAGACATGGGTGCCGATCGGCTGGCGGTCGAGGATAGCCCCCAAATCCATCCGCTTGCCCTCATCCGATATATGGGCATGGATATGCGGAAGGCTGGGCAATAGCCGCAGCCCGGCCGCCTCGCGGCGCGAACGGGCGGCGTAGTGTATCTCGAACCGGCCTTGCATCCGCAGAAGCTGCTGCATCTGGGCGATGATCGGGGTGATGCCGATTCCCCCCGCGATTAGCACATGCTTGCGCGCCCGCATGTCCAGCGAGAACAGGTTCAAGGGCGTCGAGATGCGCAGCATGTCGCCCTGCCTGACGCAGGCATGCATGAAGCGCGAGCCGCCCCGTCCGCCATCCTCGCGGCGCACCGCGATCTCATAGCCCGAGCCGTCCTGCGGATCGGAGATCAGCGAATAGGCGTTGCGGCGCAGCGCATCGCCATCAGACATCTCGACCACGACATGCGCTCCGCCCGAGAATAACGGCAACTTCTCGCCCCTGGGGTGTTCGAAGCGGAAGCGCTTGACCAGCGGCGACAGCGCCTCGATCTCGGTGACTCGCAGCATCTGGGCGCTCATGCCTTGATCTCCTGCCTTGGGGGGATTTCGCCGGGAGCTTCGGCATCCACGCAGACGCCCTGGAACGCGGCATGGCGGTGCGAATAATGGTCACGCACGAACAGCGACAGCCCGCAATGCAAGCAGGTGAACGGGTCGGTGATGACGTTCTCGGTAATGCCCTTGCAGTGGACGCATTGCATCCGCCGCGCGAGGCTGCCGCGATGCTCGGCATCGATCGCCTCGGGCAGCATTCCCGCCGCCAGCGCCTCGGAGGTCGCCTGACCGATCAGCCCTTCGGTTCCGGCAAGGTAAAGCCGGGTGTTCATCCCGGCATCGGCCAGCAGCTTGCGAAAACGCGGCAGGATCGAGGGATAGCTGGCACCCTCGAAATAACCGGCGAATCCCTTGGTTTCGAGCGTTTTTCCCAAGCCGCAGCCCTCTGGGATATAGATCACATGGGCCTGGCCCGGTATCGTCGGATCGGCCTTGATCAGTTCCAGCAGCGCTTCGCCGCCCGGACCATTGGCCAGCATCAACGAGGGCACGGCACCATGCGGCTTCAGCCCGCCATAAACGGGGCGGCTGATAATTGAAGGGGTAAATTTCGTGGCAGACATCGGCTACATCTTCCCTGTCGGTCGGGGGGCGGGGCGATCTGACGCCGCCTCTCGCCCGGATATGGTTCAGCCCTTCGCGGTGCGGCGCTTCTTGTCCTGGTCATAGAAGGGCATCGGATGGGCGACGGCGCGGATCTCGCCGCCCGAGTTGCGGATTGTCAGCTTCGTGCCCTCCACCGCGCAATCGACCGGCATCCGGGCGATGCCGACATTGTGCTCGTTCAGCGGGCTGTAGAAGCCGATGGTGACGACGCCGACCTCCTTGCCGTCCTTGAGGATCGCCGCGCCTTCCTCGGCGGCTTCGGTGCCCTCGAGCTTGACGCCATAGATCTTGAAGCGCTCCTTGCCCTGCAGGCGGTAATGCTCCTCGGCGCCACGGAAACCGGTCTTGCCCTTTGAGACAGTGAAATCGAGACCCAGTTCCCACAGCGTGTCACCACAGGACTCGTTCTCGAACGGATACATCTCGGAATTGTCATAGGGGAAGAACAGCAAGTAGCTTTCCGACCGGAGCAGGTCCAGCGTGGTGAAACGGGTCGGGATGATGCCCATCTCCCGGCCCTCGGCCACGATGGTGTCCCAGATCTCGGGTGCGTCCTGGCGGCGGCAGAAGATCTCGTAGCCGCGCTCGCCGGTATATCCGGTACGCGAGATGGTCACCGGCTTGCCAAACAGCGTGGTGTGAATATGGCTGAAATAGACCACATCGCGGATGCCCGGCACGTGCTTTTCCAGGTAATCCACCGCGAGCGGTCCTTGCAGCGAGATGTCGTGCAGGTCGTCATCGAACAGCACGTTCACGTTGCGCCCGGTCGCCGCCATGGTCAGCTGCTCATGGCCCTGGCCCGCGCCATGCACGACCATGAAGCTATGCGGTCCCATCCGGTAGACCACACAATCATCCACGAACTTGCCCGCATCGTTCAGCATGCAGCAATAGGTCGAGCGGCCCGGTTTCAGCTTTTCGATATCGCGGGTCACCGCCCGGTCGATCACATGGCTTGCATGAGGGCCGATCACGTGAACCTTCTTCAGGCCAGACACGTCCATGACACCCGCCTTGGTGCGGATCGCCATGTATTCCTCGAGCTGATCCTTGTCATAACTCCACGCGGTGCCCATGCCACTCCAATCCTCGAGCTCCGAGCCCATCGCACGGTGCCGGTCGGCCAGCGCCGAAAATCTCCATGATGCGGTCATGATGTCTGTCCTCCTGTCCTGTTGATTCCTGATCCCGTCACGACCGGGGCCGCTTCTTCTCGGGATCGTAATGCGGGAAGGTGGATACCCTCGCCGCGATGCGTTTCTGATGCCCGTCCAGCCGGCCCACCTCGACGGCGGTGCCCGGTTCGGAATGGGCGACATCCACGCGTGCCAATGCGATCATCTGCCCCGTCCGAGGCACCCGCATGGCCGAGCAGATCTCGCCCACCTGCGCACGGCCGATACGGATGCAGTCGCCATGCGCCACCGGCTCCTGGCCGTCGATCTCGAGCCCCACGAATTTGCGTGAAGGATGTTCCTTGCGCCGGATCAGCGCATCGCGCCCGACGAAATCTGCGGTCTTGGATTTCAGCGGCACGGTAAAGCCGACCCCCGCTTCGAACGGATCGGTCTGGTCGTCGAAATCATAACCCGCAAAGATCAGCCCGGATTCGATCCGCACCAGGTCCAACCCGGCCAGACCCATTGGCCTTATCCCCAGGGGCTGCCCGGCCTGCCAGACAGCGTCGAACACAGCCTCGCCGTCTTTCGGATGGCAGAACACTTCGTAACCCAACTCTCCCGTATAGCCGGTGCGAGAGACGACAACCGGCACGCCTTGTTCTCCGCCGATCCGGCCGACGGCAAAACGGAACCAGCCAAGCTCGGGCAAGGCGGGCTGATGCGGGGGAGTCCAGATGATATCCGACAGCAATTCGCGCGATTTCGGCCCCTGCACCGCCAGATTATGCATCTGGTCGGTGGACGAGCGGATCATCACGTTCAGCCCAAGCCGTGCGGCCTCTTCGCGCATCCAGACGCCGCCCTCATCCGAGCCCCCGATCCAGCGGAAATTCTGTTCGCCCACGCGGAACAGCGTGCCGTCATCGATCATGCCACCATGGGGATAGCACATCGCGGTATAGACGACCTGCCCATGACCCAGCTTGCTGACATTGCGGGTCAAAACCCAGTTCAGCAGGGCTTCGGCATCCGGCCCCGTAACCTCGAATTTGCGCAGCGCCGACAAGTCCACCGCCACGACGCCGTCGCGGCAGGCCCAGTAACTCTCTACCGGATCGCATTCGGGAAAGGAGTTCGGCAGCCAGAAGCCACGATACTCGACGAAATCGCGGGTCATTCCGGCGAATTTCTGATGAAAGGCGGTTTCGCGCGTCATGATCGGCTCCGAATCTGGTGTGGCTCGCCATGCGACGGCGCGCTGAAGGCGCTCGGTCGCGGCATAGCTGCGCATGTGAATATCGGTCAGCATCCAGCCATTGGCCGGTGACGTATCATCGGGACAGGCCGACGATACGCATACGATGTCGGTCAGCGCCCTGAGCAGCACGTAGTCGCCGGGCCGTGACCATGGCTCGTCCACAAACAAGACGCCATGCGCGTCTATCTCGGTGTTGAAGAAGAAATTCGCCGCCATCCAACCCGGCCGTCCCGGCACGCCATAGGGCGCCAGCGCCGCGTTGAAATTGTCGGTGCAATTCACATGGCCGGGATAGCCGATATCGTCGTAATACTTGGCCGAGCAGGCCATGGCGAAGGCATCGTGGCGCCCGCAGGTATCCTGGATCACCTCGACCAGCGGTGTCAGGTCCTGGTCGAAATATTTCGCATGCAGCCCCGGCATGGGATAGGCGTGGTGCTGATAGGTCCGGGTCGTCGTCACATCCAGCGGATGGGCAATGCCGCGAT
Source organism: Paracoccus saliphilus (assembly GCF_028553805.1). NCBI lineage: Bacteria > Pseudomonadati > Pseudomonadota > Alphaproteobacteria > Rhodobacterales > Paracoccaceae > Paracoccus > Paracoccus saliphilus. The sequence continues at coordinate 4,259,743 of NZ_CP067140.1, forward strand.
CCAGCTTGCGCGCGTCGAAACACTGGAAATCGGTGCATTGGCGGCCATCGACATCGATGATCTGGATGAATTCGCCCTTGCGAACCAGATAGGCTTCGGCGGTTGACGATTTTACTCGCAGATCGAGGATCGGATCGGCCAGCGGATCGGGCAGGTCGAATCCGGCACTCCGGCGCGGCGTGGCACGGGTGATGCAAAGAGTCAGCGGCGTGGTGGTATTCTGTCGCTCGAAATCCATGGGCAATCCGGGTGCCGCGACCACCAGCCAACCCTCGGTGGTGGCGGTGAAATCGGCCTCGTCGCCCGGAGCAGAATCCGCACCAAACAAACCGATCGAGCGTTCAACCGTGATCCCGCGCGCGGCCAGCCCCTTGCGCAAGCCTGCCAGTCCGGCGTTGTCCGAGGAGAGCAATGCCTGCAATCCCATTGCTGGTTGATCCGTCTTGACCCCCAGGATCTGGCTATCCACTCGGCCATCGCGATGCGCTGCCAGTAGTTCGGCATGCTGCCCGCCCTCGTCATTCACGATCTTGATCTGATCTCCGGCGGCAATCTGGACCAGAACGCCGCCGCTGCCGGGGATCGCATATCGCTCGGTCGCGGACGAAAGGTTGTAGCCCATCGCCCGGCGCGGTCGCGTGGCAGTCGGCGGTCCAGGCCGAAGCAGATTTTCTGGAGGTAGTGACAACATGTTTCGCCTCACCTTGAGAAAAAGGTTCCGAGGCGCCGGCTGGCGCCTCCGGCTGTTCATCGTCAGTTCTGCAGGTAGACTTCCTTGCTGTCGTCCAGCGCATCCTTCCACGGCGTATGGTGAACGGGTGCCATCGTACCCGTGATGACCGAACGATAGCTGTTGTCACGGAAAGTCATGATGTTCTCGGCCTTGTGCTTCTTCCATTCAAAGAAGGCCGCGCAGGCGCCATCGACATCAAAGCTGGGATAATCCGTCTCGGCGATCAGCTCCTTGATGTAGTCGCCCTGGTACTGGATCGCGTATTTCGCATCATCTGACGCTTCTTCACGTGTAACACGCTCGTCCACATCGGCGACCATCTCCTGCTTGTCCGTGGGCAGGTCAATCCGGCCAAGGATTGCATCGCGCACCCACCATGCCTGCGCATCGAACATGTTGAAGGTGAACCACTGATCCTGCATGCCCAGATAGAACATCTTCGGATTGTGAACATAGACGACGCCCTTATACAGATCGGCTGTCGCCAGCCGGTTGGCTGTTTTCAGGCGCAGATCATCGGGCAGGAACGGGAAATAATGCCGATAGCCGGTGCAAAGAATGATCGCATCAACCTCTTTGCTGGTGCCGTCGATGAAATAGGCAGTCCGGCCCTCGACACTTTCCAGGGCGGGTAGTTCCTCCCAGTTGTCCGGCCATTTGAACCCCATCGGTGCGGTTCGATAGGATGTCGTCACCGACTTCGCGCCGTATTTCCAGCATTGCGAGCCAATATCTTCGGCCGAGTATGACGACCCCATGAGCAGCACATCCTTGCCGGCAAACTCGCGGGCATCTCGGAAATCATGGGCATGAACGATCCGGCCATTGAACTGCGTGAAACCGGGATATTCCGGCACGTTCGGGCTCGAGAAATGGCCCGAGGCACAGATCACGTAGTCGAACTGCTCCTTGTAGACATGGTCCTTCGCCATGTCATGGACCGTGACGGTAAACTGCTCGGTCCCGGGATCGTAGTCGATCCAGCGGATGACGCTTCTGAAACGAATCCAGTCGCGCACACCGGCCTTGAGCACCCGGCCCTCGATATAGTCGAACAGCACGGCCCGCGGCGGATACGATGCGATCTGTTTGCCGAAATGCTCCTCAAAGGAATAGTCGGCGAATTCCAATCCCTCTTTCGGACCATTGCTCCACAGATAGCGATACATCGATCCGTGAACCGGATCGCCATTCTCATCGACGCCGGTGCGCCAAGTGTAGTTCCAGAGCCCGCCCCAATTGGACTGCTTCTCGAAACAGACGATCTCGGGGATCTCGGCGCCCTCCTTGGCGGCCGACTGGAATGCCCGCAGTTGCGCCAACCCCGAGGGCCCCGCACCGATAATGGCAACACGCTTGGTCATGATCCTTGCTTCTCCCTATTTGCGGTCAGACCAGTATTGGAAACTGGTTCATTCGGTTTGAACCTATACAAACATGGGATCACTCGTTTAAGCAACATTTTTTCTTCACAAGAATTTAATTTTGCATTTTCTTGCGTATTTCCATGGGAGAATCAGGCTATAAGCGGTTTCATGAACAGATCGACCTTTGCCCAAAGACTAGCCGTCAGCGGTTCCTTACCCCGCCTTGGCGCCACGAATCGCTCTCCCGTCCGGATCGGAGCCCTGACCCCTCTTTCCGGAGCCGAACAATATTGGGGGCGCCCCGGTCTGGACGGCTGCCGGATATGGGAGGATTGGATCAATGACCGTGGCGGCATGATGGTGTCGGGCAAACGTCACCGCGTCGAGATCGTCGAATTCGACAGCGCCCAAGGGGCCGAACAAACGCTGGAAGCCGCCCGCGACATGATCGAGCGGCTTCATGTGAGGCTGATCCTGACCCTCGGCGGCGACAGTTTTGCCCCCGCCCTGCGCTATCTGATGGAACGACGTGCGCTGGTTGCCACGCTGTTACCCTCGGATCTGACCCCCGACACACCATTCCTGATCGCGCCAGCCGAGGTACACCCCCTGTTCAACGTCACCGGCGTTGAATACCTGGCCCGCCAATTGCCACCCTCCCGCCGCGTCGCCTTGTGCAGTCAGCGCGACAGCCTGGGGTTGCCCTCTCTCGCGGTATACCGCGCGGCTTTCGATGTCGTGGGCTGGTCCCGCATCAAGGAACTACGCTACGACCCGGACGAGACCGATGCCGAAGCCATCGTCACCGCGATGATGGCCGACAAGCCCGATGTTCTTTGCTGGTGCTCTTCCACACCGCCAATGATGCTTGCCTTGACGGAAGCTGCATACCGATTGGGTTTTGATGGTCATATACTCGCCTGCACGGCCGATGATTATCCACAGATGATCGATCGCACCTCGCCGGGCTTCATGGAGCGCTACATCTTCCAGTTTCCGGATTTCGACGATCCGAAACTGGCCGATACCGCCTTTTTCTTTCGCCAGCCACGCGCCTTCTTCGACGCCTACAACACGCGCTTTCCAGGGGAATGGAGCGCCGTCAGCTGGGAATACGCCTCGATCCTAGATCTGTGGCACAACGCGGTCGAAATCGCAGATACGGTCGAACCGGTTTCGGTTCTTGCATCCATGAAACACGCCCAGCAAATGCCCCATGCCTTCGGCCCCGCGATCTGGAGCGGGCGTGATCTTTTCGGAATCGACAACGCGTTGGTCGGTGATTGGCCAGTGGTAGCGATCCGCGAAGGTCGCGCCCGGATCCAGGAATTCGGTTCGGTTCCAGACTGGCTCGAAAAGCATGGTGACAAGCTGGTTCGGCAGTTGGAGGATCTGGGCCAGCTCTGGCACCAACGGCTTGGCGAGCCGCTTAACCATCCTGCAGCAACAGCTTCTGATCTTCGATCAGGGACAGCTTCATGAACTCACAGGCCTCGTCGATATCGCGCGCGGCAATCGCGTTGAACAGAGAATTGTAGCCACGCTGATAGGTGGCGATGCGACTCGGCGTCAGATGACGGCGATACATCGGCGCACGAAATGCCTGGCGGCGAGCGTCGATCACCAGATTATAACAAGCGATCAGCAACGGATTTCCCGTGCCCGTTGCGATCTGGCGGTGGAATTCCTCCTCCAGCCGGACAAAAGCCATCGCATCGATCTGCACCGCCTCCATCTGCGATAGGATCTTGCCGAGAGCCTCGATCTGACGCGGCGACATGTTGACGATGGCCAGCCGGACCATCTCCGGCTCGATGATGCCGCGCATCACCTGAAGTTGCAGCGGACCCGTTTCAGCCGCGACCGGCGCCAGCGATTCACTTGCACCGTCCGGATCATAAATGACGAAGGAACCGGCCCCGGCGCGGCGACGGATCATGCCGCGCGCCTCGATCATGTCCAAGGCCTCGCGCACGGTATTACGAGCGACCCCCAAATCCTGCGCCAGTTGCCGCTCGGATGGCAGGCGCTCGTCCAGCCCGTATTCCTGCGACACGATCCGCATCGTCAGCGTGTCGATGACATATTGAACGGTCGCGCCAAGGACGGGCTCGGCCCGTCCCGGATTCGTAGTGATATGGCTGGCAGGCGGCACCTTGTACTCCTCCGATACGCCCGTTCATGCGGGCAAAGGAAGAATAGCTTACCCGCCGCCGGAGAATCCAGCCGTCAATCCGCGTCCTATCCCATGCGCTCGCTTGAATACGATCCCGGCGAAGCGGGGAAGACCACCGTCTTGTTGTTGTTCAGGAACACGCGATGGTTGGCATGGGCATGGATCGCACGCGCCAGAACCTGGCTCTCCACGTCACGCCCGAGGCTGACATAGTCTTCGGGCGACTGTCCATGCGTCACGCGGATAATGTCCTGCTCGATGATCGGACCTTCATCCAGGTCGGCAGTGACGTAATGCGAAGTTGCCCCGATCAGCTTCACGCCGCGCTCATAGGCCTGCTTGTAGGGGTTGGCGCCCTTGAAGCTGGGCAGGAATGAATGGTGGATATTGATGATCCGCCCCGACATCTTCTGGCACATCTCGTCCGACAACACCTGCATGTAGCGCGCCAGCACGACCAGTTCTGCCCCGGTCTCCTCGACGATCCGCATCTGCGCGGCCTCGGCTTCGGGCTTGTTCTCTTTCGTGACCTTGATGTGGTGGAAGGGAATATCGTGATTCACCACCACTTTCTGATAGGTCAGGTGGTTCGAGATCACACCAACGATGTCGATCGGCAACGCGCCGATACGCCAGCGATACAGCAAGTCGTTCAGGCAATGTCCAAAGCCCGAAACCATTACGATGACCTTCATCTTCCGCGCTTCATCGTGGAATTGATATGTCATCCCGCATGTCTTCGCGGTCTCGGCAAAGCCCTTGTTCAGCTTGTCCAGCGTCGCGCCCTTTTCCGAGGCAAAGCTGACGCGCATGAAGAACTTGCCCGTCTCCGGGTCATCGAATTGTGAACTGGCGGTGATGTTGCAGCCCTGATCGGCGAGATAGCCGGAAATCGCGGCAACGATACCCCGCGTGGAATCGCAGGCAACTGTTAGGCAGAATTTGGTCATTTGCATCTCCTGTCGTGAGCGGGATGGAGGTTCTCGCAAGCCCGCCATTTTCTCTATGTTATTGTCCGAAATTCGGTCTCAGGCAGTCAGCCCTTCGGGTTCCGGCAAACCCGCCGCGCGGCAGCAAGCGGTCAGCGTATTGGCCAACAAGCAGGCGATGGTCATTGGACCCACGCCGCCGGGCACCGGAGTGATCGCACCGGCAACGGCACGGGCGCTGTTGAAATCGACATCACCGACAAGGCGAGTCTTGCCGCCCTCTTCGATCCGGTTGATGCCCACATCGATCACCGTGGCACCGGGCTTGATCCAGTCACCGGGGATCATCCGTGGCCGTCCCACCGCGGCGATAAGGATATCCGCGCGGCGGCAGACCTCGCCCAAGTCTTTGGTCTTGCTGTGAGCAACGGTCACGGTGCAGCTATCGCGCAACAACAGCTGCGCCATCGGTTTGCCGACGATATTGCTGCGCCCCACGATTACCGCGTTCAGCCCTGTCAGGTCGCCCAAACGATCACGCAGCATCATAAGGCAACCGAGCGGCGTGCAAGCCACCATGGCTTTCTGCCCCGTCGCCAAAAGCCCGACATTAAGAATATGGAAACCATCGACATCCTTGGCCGGCTCGATCGCATTAAGCACCGCCTCGGCATCCAGATGGCCAGGGAGCGGCAGTTGCACCAATATCCCATGTACCGCCTCATCGGCATTGAGTTGAGCGACCAGCGCCATCAACGCTTCTTGCGTGGTATCGGCGGGCAACTTATGTTCGTACGAATTCATTCCCGCCTCGCGGGTCTGAATGCCCTTGTTGCGAACATAAACCTCGCTGGCCGGATCCTCGCCCACCAATACCACCGCCAGACCCGGGGTAATCCCGTGTTCTTTCAGCTTGGCGACCTGTGCAGCAACTCGTTGCCGAACATCCGCGGAAAACGCCTTTCCGTCGATCAAGGCTTCACGGTCGGTGATTGAGTCACTCATTCCAACTCTCCCTTCAGGCGTTTTGCGGAAATCTTCCACGCGCTCCAGAATTCATCGCGATGTTGCCCATGGTGCGGAACCGGAGGAAAACATCGCACGGTATTCCTTGTTCAATGCTCAATCTGGCACAGCACCGGACGAATAATGTGCCTGTATGCGACATTCCATTGCTCAAACAGGTCATTCATGACAGGCTCGACATGCACAGAAAGAGGATGTCACCTTGCCCGCTTCCGATCCGCAGCGCCCAGCGCGTTATGGATTTCTGCTATTGCCGGATTACGCGCTCATGTCCACTGCCTCGGCCATCGAACCGTTGCGGGCCGCGAATCTGCTCAGCGGAAGAGTGCTGTATGATCTTCGGTTCCTCTCTGTCCACGGCGGCTGGATGCAAAGCTCCGGCGCGGGGGCATTCCATACCGTTCCTGTTGCCGATGCCACCGAGGAATTCGATATTCTTTTCGTCGTCGCCGGGGGAGATCCGCTAGCGCAACGGGACGAGCGTGTGTTCGCCATCCTGCGAAGATTGGCCCGGCATGGCGTGTCCCTTGGCGGAATCTCGGGCGGGGCGGCGATCCTAGCGGCGGCGGGCGTGATGACCGCACGCCGCTTTACCATTCACTGGCAGCATATCGACGCGATGCGCGAAACCTATCCCGACGCACTGATCGAACGGCGGCTTTTCGTCATCGATCGCGACCGCTTCACCTGCGCGGGCGGCATGGCGCCTCTGGACATGATGCATGCGCTGATCGCAGCGGATCACGGATCCGCCTTGGCGCGATCGGTCAGTGACTGGTTCATCCATACCGGCATTCGCGAAGCAGAGGCCCCGCAGCAACTCGACCCGGCACGGAAATATGACCTGCATCATCCGGCACTCGTGGCAATGATCGATCTGATGACCAGCCACCTGGCCGATCCCCTGCGGCTCGATGATCTGGGTCATCTTTGCGGTATCGGCCCCCGGCAACTGGAAAGGCTGACGCAGGCGCGGCTGGGTCACAGCGTCATGCAGCTTTATCGCCGCCTGCGGCTGGAAAAAGCCGATGAGTTGCTCACCCAGTCCAGCCTGCCGCTGACCGAAATCGCACTGGCAACGGGCTTTACTTCCCGCAGCCATTTCTCCCGCACCTTCCGAGAGCAATTCGGACAGACGCCATCGGCTCGGCGAACCCAACCCCGCCCAGAGAGAAATCAAATCGCATCATGAATGCCCAAATCCGCCGACAGGAAGAAAAGAGGGTCGGCGGATTTGAGAGACGATCAAAGCTTTGGGGGAGAGAGGAGAATTGCTTGATCGTCGTTCAGATGTCGAGAGTGTTGGCCCGTTCCCATTCGGAAAGATGCGAACAGTAGTTGTTCCACTCCTGAGTCTTCAGCTTGACATAGGCCGATGAAAAATCCTCTCCCATCGCGACCTTCAGCTCTTCATCGGCATCATAGGTCCGAATTGCGTCGAGCAGGTTCAGAGGCAGTTTCGGCGCATCCTTGACCTTGTAACCCTCGGCATACATGTCGATGTCGTGGCGCGGGCCGGGATCGGCTTCTGATTTCAGTCCCGACAGACCAGCCGCGATGATGACAGCTTGCAGCAGGTAGGGGTTTGCCGCCCCGTCCGGCAGGCGCAGCTCGAACCGGCCCGGTCCGGGGACGCGGACCATATGGGTGCGGTTGTTGCCGGTCCATGTGACACTGTTCGGTGCCCAGGTCGCCCCCGAGGTCGTCCGCGGCGCGTTGATCCGCTTGTAGCTGTTTACCGTAGGGTTGGTGATCAGCGCCAGCGCTTCGGCGTGCTTCATGATTCCACCCAGGAAATGCCGCCCACGATCCGACAGGCCCAGCTCTTTGCTGTCATCGGCAAAGGCGTTCTCACCGGTCTTGCTGTCCCAAACCGAAATATGGGCATGGCAGCCATTGCCGGTCAGCCCCATGATGGGTTTGGGCATGAAGGTTGCGCGCAGCCCATGCTTTTCCGCGATCGCACGGACCATGAACTTGAAGAAGCTGTGCTTGTCAGCCGTGGCCATCGCTTCGTCATATTTCCAGTTCATCTCGAACTGGCCGTTCGCGTCCTCGTGGTCGTTCTGATAAGGTTCCCAGCCCAGTTCCAGCATGTAATCGCAGATTTCGGCGATCATGTCATAACGGCGCAGAATGGCGAGCTGGTCGTAACAGGGCTTGACGGCCGTATCCGCTGGATCGGCCACCTCGGTCCCCTCGGCATTCAGAAGATGAAACTCTGCCTCGATGCCGGTTTTGACGGTCAATCCCATCTGCGCAGCCTCGTCAACCAACCGCGCCAGCACGTTACGCGGAGCCTGGGCAAGCCCCTTGTTCTCCATTACGCAATTCGAGGGAACCCAGGCCACTTCCTTCTTCCATGGCAACTGGATCACCGAGGAAGCATCCGGCATGGCCAGCATGTCGGGATGCGCGGGCGTCAGATCCATCCAGGTCGCGAAACCCGCGAAACCGGCGCCATCTTCCTGCATGTCCGAAATCGCAGCTGCCGGCACCAGCTTGGTCCGTTGGCTACCGAACAGATCGGTGTAGGAAATCATGAAATACTTGATCCCGTTTTCACGGGCAAAGGCGGCAAGATTTGTCATCAGCGGCTCCCCTGTTGCGTATATGTGAATCCCCGGGGCGGGGTCGGTGCCCCGCCCTTCTGGGTGACGATCAGAACCCGGATTGCCCGGGGATCCAGTTGCTTCCTGCCAGCGGTACACCAGCCATTGCCGCCGCCTCGATGGTGAGCGCGCAAAGATCCTCAGGCTCGAGGTTGTGGACATGGCTCTTGCCACAGGCACGAGCGAGCGTCTGACATTCCAATGTCATGACGGCAAGATAATTGCGGAGACGGCGTCCGGCCGCAATGGGATCAAGCCGTTTCATCAGCTCCGGGTCCTGCGTGGTGATCCCGGCAGGATCCCGCCCTTCGTGCCAGTCGTCATAGGCGCCGGTGGTGGAGCCCAGTTTCTGGTATTCCTCTTCCCAACGCGGATCGTTGTCGCCAAGTGCGATCAAGGCCGCGGTCCCGATGGCCACCGCATCGGCACCAAGCGCGAGCGCCTTGGCGACATCGGCACCGCCACGGATCCCGCCCGAGACGACCAGTTGTACCTTGCGATGCATGCCCAGATCCTGCAGCGCCTTCACTGCCGGACGGATGCAAGCCAGCGTCGGTTGGCCGACATGTTCGATGAACACGTCCTGCGTTGCCGCCGTGCCACCCTGCATCCCGTCCAGAACAACCACATCGGCCCCAGCCTTCACCGCCAAAGCAGTGTCGTAATAGGGGCGCGCACCGCCGATCTTGATATAGATCGGCTTTTCCCAATTGGTGATCTCGCGTATTTCGAGAAGCTTGATTTCCAGATCGTCAGGTCCGGTCCAATCCGGGTGACGGCAGGCCGAACGCTGATCTATCCCTACCGGCAGGTTGCGCATACCGGCAACCCGTTCCGTGATCTTCTGCCCAAGCAGCATCCCGCCGCCGCCGGGTTTGGCACCCTGTCCGACCACCACCTCGATGGCATCCGCACGGCGCAGATCGTCGGGGTTCATGCCATAGCGCGACGGCAGATACTGATAGACCAGTTTCTCGGAATGGCCACGCTCTTCATCGGTCATGCCGCCATCGCCGGTCGTGGTCGAGGTTCCCGACAATGTCGCCCCGCGCCCCAACGCTTCCTTGGCATTGGCCGAAAGAGCGCCAAAGGACATCCCGGCAATGGTGATGGGAATCTTCAACTCGATCGGCTTCTTGGCAAAGCGGGTGCCAAGCACGACCGAAGTGTCGCATTTCTCGCGATAGCCTTCCAGCGGATAGCGGCTGATCGAGGCGCCAAGAAACAGCAGATCGTCGAAATGCGGCACCCGGCGTTTTGCCCCACCGCCGCGAATATCGTAGATACCGGTCGCGGCAGCACGGCGAATCTCGGAATTGATCTCGTTCGAGAAGGTCCAGTTCTGCCGAGGCAGGGTTTGCGGTGTCTTGTCCATCGCCTTCTCTCCTCAGTATTCGTCTGCGTGATCGACGTTGAAATGGTAAAGCTTGCGGGCCGAGCCATAGCGGCGGAATTCCTGCGGGCTGGCATCCGCTCCGGCGCGCTCAAGCAGATCGGCCAACAGCTCCAGATGTTCGGGACGCATCTCTTTCTCGATGCAATCAGCGCCCAGGGATTTGACACTTCCGCGCACGAAAAGCCGTGCCTCGTAAAGGCTGTCGCCCAGGGCGTCCCCGGCATCTCCCAGGATGACTAGGTTGCCCGACTGCGCCATGAAGGCCGACATGTGACCGACATTGCCATGCACCACGATGTCAACCCCCTTCATGGAGATCCCGCAGCGTGAACTGGCATTGCCCTTGATGACCAGAAGCCCGCCATGCCCGGTCGCCCCGGCATATTGGCTGGCATCACCTTCGACGATCACCGAGCCCGAAATCATATTCTCGGCCACACCCGGCCCGACCGAGCCGGTCACATGTACGGTGGCCTCCTTGTTCATGCCTGCGCAGTAATAGCCGGCCGAACCCTTTACGGTCACCTTGATCGGAGCGTTCAGCCCCACAGCCAGCGCATGCGAGCCGCGTGTATTCTCGATCACCCACTCGGCGTCACCGCCATTTCCTTCCTGCGATTGAAGCATGCTGTTCAGCTCGCGCAGTTCGGTCGAAGCCATATCTATGGTCTGCATATCAGCGCTCCCAGAAATAGACGGTTGCAGGCTCAGGCTCCCAGACCCGGGCGTTGTCTATGCCAGGCAGGTTGGCAAACGCACGGTATTCCGAGCCGAATGCGACATAATCGTCTGTCTCGGCCATGACCGCTGGCTTACAGGCGATCGGGTCCCGCACCACGCCGAAACCGTTCTTTGTGCCGACGACGAAGGTAAAGAAACCGTCCAAATCCTGTAGCGTGCCGTCTAGAGCCTCGCCCAGATTGGCGCCTTCGGCCAGACGGGACGAGATGTAGCAGGCCGCAACCTCGGTATCGTTCTGCGTCTGCGGCGCAAAGCCCTTGCGCGCGAGTTCCCGGCGCATCCGGTTGTGGTTCGACAGCGAACCATTATGGACAAGGCACTGGTCGCCATCGGTCGAGAAAGGATGGGCGCCAAGAGTGGTTACCGCGCTCTCCGTCGCCATGCGGGTATGGCCGATGCCATGACTGCCGGCCATCTGACGGATGCCGAAGCGGGAGGCCACGTCCTTGGGCAGGCCAACCTCCTTGAAGATCTCCATCGAATTGCCGACGCCCATCACCCGGATGCCCTTTTCGGCCATGAAGGCCCGCACCTCGGCTTCGCTACCCTCGGGCAGGGTCAGGACAGCATGAGTGTCGATCACCCGCATCCGGACGGGACCGCGCAAAAGCGCCGTCAGGTTTTCTTCCAGCCCATCGAAATCCTCATCCGGCGTCGCGGATTGAATGGTCATCTTCAGACCATCGGCATCATCACCGTAGATCGCGATTCCGGCACTGTCCGGACCACGATCAGTCATAGTGATCAGCATATCCGTCAGAAGATCCCCAAGACGCGGACGTAAATCGTCCTTCTTCAGGAACAGGCCAACAATGCCACACATAGTCACCTCCGTTCAGCTTGGCTCAAAGCCTTCACGGATTAACTAATAGGAAAATTTATTGCCTGACAAGATATTTTTTGAATTTTGTCTTTTCCGCCCGTTTTTCCTGCTTATCGGCTTTCAAGCAGAGCCTGCCGAGCGATGTCTTGCCATCCCTACTTTGCTTGAGGATAGGTGATGATCGACAGGTACCGAATCGGCAGTTGGCGCATCTGTTCAGGGCCGTGCGGAGCATCAGCGTCGAAAAGCAGGCTATCGCCGGGTTCCAGATCGTAAAGCCGGTCGCCATGCCGATAGCCCAGATGCCCCTCCAGCATGTAGATCAGTTCGATCCCCTCATGCTGGAATGTCGGAAACCGGTCACTTTCCGTACTTAGAACAATCAGATAGGGTTCGACCACCACGCCGGAATTATTCGATCCGATATGCCCCAGCAGGTGGTACTGGTGCCCCGACCGGGTCCCTGCCCGCTCCACCTCGACGGCAGTGCCGGATTTTACATGCATCGCCCCACGCGGCTCTTCATATCCTGAAAAAAGCTGCACCAGTGGCACCCGCAAGGCATTGGCAAGCGTCTGCAATGTCGTCAGCGATGGCGAAATCACCCCATTCTCGATCTTTGACAACATGCCGACCGACAGCCCGGCCTGATTGGCCAGTTCTGATCCCGTCATGCGCTGGCGCTTGCGCAACTCGCGCACCTGCCGGCCGATAGCGACCTCGAGATTCTTTTCGCGGCTTTCGCGCAGGGCATGGGGATCCTGGGTCAGCTTGATCTCGGGATTCACGATCTTGGTCATATTGTTATTCCCTGCGCGCTCTCTGGTCACAAAATGGCGGTTCGGCAAAAAACAGCCGAATCCAGGTTCAATATAGGGGGGTTTCACCGCGCTTAGAAACCACCGATATTACATGACCTAACGACGCACAGGCGACGTCATGTCTTTCGAACCCTATAGACGTGGGTCGATTCGTAAAAGCGAAGGCCATACTCCCGGGGTTACGAAAACCGTAACCTGCTATGCGCGGCAATCGTTCAACCTTGCGGTCTTTCAGTTCTTGCCTGTCGGGGCCGGGCTGATTATCCACATCCAAATTTGGTAACAACGGTATTCCCGGCACAATCCTGATGGCAATGGACCCAGACCTCTTGGCAACCCGTGCTTGATCGCTGGCTTCTGATCGGTTCGACAGGGCGTGTCGGCCGGATGCTGGCGCGCCACTGGGACGAATGCCCGCCCGAGCAGGCAGAACTCGTTCGGCAGAGTCGGGGAGATCCGGCGGAAGTGAGGTGGGATCCCTTGCTGTCTTCCTTTCCGCAAGAACATGGCGCGTTTTCATGCTTCATCGTTCTTGCGGGCATAGTGCCCGGCACGGGATCGGATTTGCGCCTTAACCGCGATCTGGCCGAAGCCATTCTGCGCGCCGCCCATGACACGGGCGTATCGCGTGTGCTCCTGTCATCATCCTCGGCCGTCTATGGCGCACCCCCTGGCCGCCATGCCTTTCGCGAAACGGATCCGCTCGAACCTCGTAACGCCTATGGGGAGGCTAAATGCGATATGGAAACCGTTTGTGCCCCCTGGCGCGCAAGGGGTCTGGAGATCTGCTGCCTCAGAATCGGAAATGTGTGCGGGGCGGATATGCTATTAACCAACAGCAGCCGGATGGAGACAGGAGAATCGCTGCATATCGACCGGTTCGATGATGGCGCGGGCCCGGAACGGTCCTATATCGGGCCAGCAACACTTGCCCGGGTGCTCGAGACGCTCGCCCACCATCCCGCCCCCCTGCCCGAAACCCTGAACGTAGCAGCGCCCGATCCCGTCACGATGGCGGCTCTTGCCAGCCTTGCCGATATTCCATGGGCATGGAAGCCAGCGCCGATCGGCGCTTACCAGAATATCACCCTCGATTGCGAACGCCTCGCGGAGTTTTATCCCTTTTCGGTTTCGGATAGCGACCCGGCGGAAATGATCCGGCAATGGCTCCGGTTGAGGGATACGAAATGACCTTGACCAAGCGACTTCTCGATATCCTGCTTGCCTTGGTACTCGGGATAATCCTGCTGCCGGTGGCAGCCGCCATCGCGGCGATCCTGCTTCTGCGTGACGGACGTCCCATCTTCTATATATCAGAGCGCATGAAGACCTTTGAGGAGGGCTTCAACCTCGTCAAATTCCGCACGATGACCGGGGTGGCCAAGGATAGCGGTGTGTCGGGCGGAGACAAGGCAGCGCGGATCACCCCTACCGGTCATTTCCTGCGCCGGACCAGATTGGACGAAATTCCCCAGATCTGGAATGTCCTGAAAGGCGATATCAGCTTTGTCGGACCTCGACCGCCACTGCGGCAATATGTCGAACGTTTTCCACAAATCTACCGCGAGGTATTGAGATCCCGACCGGGAATCACCGGGCTGGCCAGTATCTATTTTCATGCGCATGAGGAACGATTGCTGGCGAGATCGTCTTCGACCGAAGAGACGGATGAAATCTATTGCCAAGTCTGCGTGCCACGCAAGGCACGGCTGGACTTGATCTATCAGAAGCGGCGAAATCTCTGCTTCGACATGGTGCTAATGCTGAAGACCGTGTTCAAGGGCCTGCGTTGATACCGGATCTGTTCATGCGGACCCTTGCTTGATCGGCAGAGCGCCAGCATGGACCCTCTGGGCGGCGATAGGTTTCGCCACCGTATATGTATCCTCGGTAACCTCCCTGGGGCGTATATCCATCGGAAGGTTGTCAGCCAACAAAGAACGAATTGCGGGGACATCATGGCTTTTGCAAAGCCGTTTCAGCCGTTCGAGAAGGCCCGCGAGATTCTCCGGAGGTTGCGAAATATCGGTCTCGGTCATGATCCGCGGATGCTCTGTCTGCGTCGGTTGATCACCAATCAAAAGCTCTTCATACAGCTTCTCACCGGGACGCAGGCCAGTAAAACAAATCTCGATATCACTCTGATCCAGACTTGGGGACGGCTTGGTTCCCGGCGGGATCACAACGGGTGAAAGGCCGGAAAGCTGCGCCATTCGTATCGCCAGATCCACGATCCGAACAGGAGCCCCCATATCCAGCACAAAGACATCTCCTCCCTTCGCCATGGCGCCGGCCTGAATAACCAGCTGAGAAGCTTCCGAAATGGTCATGAAATAGCGCGTGATCTCGGGGTGGGTCACCGTGATCGGGCCACCGGCCGCAATCTGCTGACGGAAGAGTGGGATCACTGATCCCGAGGAATCCAGCACATTCCCGAAACGTACGATAGAGAAAAGAGTGGTATCCTGACGCGCAGCGATGGCCTGACACACCAATTCGGCCAGACGCTTCGAGGCGCCCATGATATTTGCCGGTCGAACCGCCTTGTCTGTGGAAACCAGGATAAAGGCGCGAACCCCGGCCTCCACGGCAGCCTCGGCGAGAACCTCTGTCCCGAATATGTTGTTGTGAATGCCCTCAACGACATTGCTTTCGACAAGGGGGACATGCTTGTAGGCAGCCGCATGATAGATGGACTCGACACCGTGGTTTCGCAGAACGGCAGAGACACGGCCGGGATTCTGCACCGAACCAATGACGGGGATGATCTCGACCGAAGGGTACTTGGCGCGCGTCAGTGCCTGCAATTCCCGGTCGATGGCATAGAGATTGAATTCCGAAAGTTCGAACAACACGATCCGTTTGGGACCGTATTCGAGGATCTGGCGGCACAGCTCTGAACCGATGGTTCCTCCAGCCCCGGTCACCATGACTACCTTGCCACGCACGTTGCGGTTCATCAGGCCACGACGAGGCGGAACAGGGTCTCTGCCGAGCAAGTCATCTACGGAAACTTCCGTGATGTCGCTGATTTTCGTTCGCCCCGAGACGATATCGGTCATACCGGGGATCGTTTGGACATGGATCGGCAGCTTGTCGAGCCGGCGCAAGACCTTCGCCCGTGCCGTTCGGCTGATGCTCGGCATGGCCAGAAGCAGGCTCTTGGCACCGTAATTATCGATAAGCTTGGGCAGGTTCTGGGGCGCATGAACCGGACAGCCGCTAATCGTCCGCCCCTGCAGGCTCTTGTCGTCATCAACGAAGGCAACCGGCAAATAATCGGGCCCGGTCTGCAGCGATAATTGCAATTGTCGTCCCGCTGTTCCCGCACCATAGATGATGACTCGGGTTTTAGGGCGCTGCTGAACGCCGACCAACATGCGGCGCATGAAGATTCGCAGCCCTCCGATCGAGACGAGAGCCAAAAGCGCGTAGATGACGAGGACGGACGGAGAGATGCGCGTTTCGGAAATGCTGCTGACCAAGCCAAGCACGAGGGTGGAGAACACAACGCCTGATATGATCGTCTTGTAGGCTCGCGAGGTGATGTAGCGCACAACGGCACGGTAAAAGCCAAGCTTGATAAAGCTTGCGAGGCTAACTGGAATGACAATCCCCAGCATCCACCAGAACGGCCATTCAACAAGAAAGCCCAAGCGTTCGTGATAGAGCAGCATCGCAACAATGAGGCTGAGAGCGATAAGAACCGCATCCGTACAAAGCTGGATCAGGCGTTTTTGGCCAAGGCTTAAGCCAACAAGCCAGTTGGCCAACTGATGCGGCATGTGCTAAAGCCTCACTGACAGTGGGCGAAGTGAACAAGACACTTCTCCGTCTGGAACTGCGGTGACAAAACAACGGTACAATGATACAAAAGCAAGCTCATTTATTCCTTCTGTAAAGAATATACAACAAAAGAGCAGCAAATTCAGTCCGACATGATGCCTTCGTGCAACTTGAGCATGCAAGTTTCGCAGGCCCTAGGGAAAGCCGCAAGTGGCGGGGAGCCAGTGCGGGCAGTTCATTGCCTAGCCCGCTTGTATCCACCAAACCAGCGAAAGTATGGTCGGGACGAAAGGCATAGCCCGGTAGCGGGGCTGGGAGAGATCGGGACAAATGTCGTATACTCTGGGGCTCGCCACGATGGACAACAGTGCTGCCGCACTGTTTCAGGGCAACCGGCTGGTTGCCGCCATTGAAGAAGAGCGGCTGAGTCGCATCAAGAACGATGGCAGTTTTCCGCATCTCGCCATTTCCGAAGTTCTTGATATCGCGGGTATTCGGCTTTCGAATGTTGATACGATCGCGGTTTATTGGAAGCCGTGGCAACTTGACACCCGGGTTTCAGGAACATTGCGCAAGCTGGCCACAGCACCACTGGCGCGTGCGGCAATCCTGGCGCGGCTGCAAGACATGGCGGGAACCGGACCTGCCCGGAACGATCCACCTCCCGGTTCCTGGCGGGACTTGTTCCGGCTGCGCAAGATACTGACCAAACATCATGGCCCAACCTCCGCCCACCTTCACTTCATCGATCATCACCACAGTCACCAGCTTTACGGCGAGGCGATGCGCGATTGGAATGGTTGCCTATCGCTTTCCTACGATGGGGGCGGCGAGCGGAATTCCACCGTTCTGACTGCGGTCCGGGACGGACGGCGGCAGGTCGTCACCTGTCACCGCTGGCCAAACTCACTTGGCCATTATTACGCGACCTTCACCGGCTATCTCGGGTTCAAGATGCTCGAGGGCGAATACAAGTTGATGGGGCTTGCCCCCTATGGCAAGCCGCGCTGGCGCGACACGATCCTTACCGAGGTACTGCAACTCGAACCGGAAGGACGCTACCGGCTGAATACCACGATTTGCGACTATCACGCCGCCTTGCAAGGCCG
Organism: Paracoccus saliphilus; assembly: GCF_028553805.1. NCBI lineage: Bacteria > Pseudomonadati > Pseudomonadota > Alphaproteobacteria > Rhodobacterales > Paracoccaceae > Paracoccus > Paracoccus saliphilus. The sequence goes on from NZ_CP067140.1 coordinate 4,277,262, forward strand.
TTTCCACCCACGCCTGAAGGAGCTTTTCGGTCCGCCGCGTGCACCCGACGCCCCCTTGACGGAAGAGCATATTGATCTGGCCACCAGCCTGCAGGCGGCATTCGAGGCGGTCCAGACCCATGTACTGTCCTATGGGAAAAAGCGGCATCCCGATCTCAGGCGGCTGGTGATTTCGGGGGGATCGGCGCTGAATGTCACTGCCAATGGCCGATTGTTGCAAGCTGGTATGTTCGACGAAATCATCATTCCACCTGCCCCCCACGATGCGGGTTGCGCGGTCGGCGCAGCGCTGGCGGTGCTGCCGGATGCCGAAAAGCCATCTGTACGCAGCCCCTATCAGGGCCGGGACTACTCTGCCGCCGAGATTGCCACAGCCATTGCCGCACATTGCAGAACCCCGCCGCCACCCCTGCCCGAGCATCAGCTGATAGAAACCACCGCGCAGATGCTGACCGAGGGCAGGCTCATCGCCTGGTTCCAGGGCCGCGCCGAATTCGGCCCTCGGGCCCTTGGCGCGCGCTCGTTTCTGGCCGATCCACGCCGCGACGAGATCCGCGAGAAGTTGAATGACAAGATCAAGAAGCGCGAGCTCTTTCGCCCCTTCGCGCCTTCGGTGACCGAAGATGGCGCCCCTTCCCTTTTTGCGCTGGACCAGCCCAGCCCCTATATGAACATCGTCGCGGACGTGATCGGTACGTCCATCCCCGCAGTCACCCATGTTGACGGCACGGCGCGTGTACATACCGTCAGCCGCGATGCGCATGCACGTTATCACGCGCTCATCGCCCGTTTCGGCGAATTGACAGGCGTGCCAGCCCTTCTGAATACGTCCTTCAATATCCAGGAACCGATCGTATATTCCCCCGAGCATGCACTGCGGACCTTTGCCGCATCGGGTGTTGATGCCCTTGTCATTGGCGATCACGTGCTAACGCGCGAGGATCTGGTGTGTCCCTGATCCTCAGCATCGATTTCGAGGACATGGCCCATGACATGAAGCGCGATCTGGGCCTGTGGGAAACCGGTCCGATCCGTGCCGATGCGCTTTGGCAAAGCTATCACGACATCGACGCTTTCCTCCGGGCGCATGGCGGGGCAACGGGTCAAAAGGCTACCTTTTTCTGCACCGGAGTAATTGCCGAGCAGGAACCAGACCTGATCGCCCGGATCGCCGCCGACGGACATGAGATCGCCTGTCACTACCATTTCCATGATCGCATGGACGGGCAGGATATTACCATCGTCGATCGCATGCTCGGGCGGGCGAAGGCAGCGCTGGAGGACGCCTCCGGTGTAACGGTGCGCGGTTTTCGGGCCCCCCAGTTCCGGATCGATCGAACCGAGCCATCACAATATCGCACCGTCATACGGTATTTCGATTACGATAGTTCCTTTCCAGCCGCAGATCGCGAAGAGGTCGCCGCTTTCCGTGCCGCCATGGACCTGGGTGATTTCCCGATCCTGCCGATCTATCGCGGGCAGATCATGGGACAGAATTTCAGGCTTGGAGGCAGTTATCTGAAACTGTTTCCCGGCGCGATGGCGCGCCGGTCAATCGCCGCCGCCGAAGCGGCCGGGTTCGCTCCGCATATCTATCTACATCCCTACGAATTTACCGCGAACGGCAGCTATCGGCTCTCGTCCCGCGAACGCCGCCCGCTTGGCATGCCCCGGGCACTTTACTGGGGTGTCCGACAGGAACAATGGCACCGGGCGGGGAATCGAAGCCTGCCCACGAAATTGGCGTACCTGATCGGTCGTGACGGACTTGCCGGTCGCCTCGACGATCTTGTCCCCACCATCAAAGCCTAGGCATTTCCGAATTGCGCTAGGGTTTGCGGCCCATTTCAGCCTGCGCCGCAGCCATGCGATGCACCTCGTCGACCCGCCCGCGACGCCGCAAAAGCCCATCACGAATCCCGATCCACATCAGGCGTCGATAGGCGGGGCGCTCTGCCGGGGCGGCATGGCGTGCGCGCCGCGCCCATATGACGACATACCAGGCAAGCGCCAGTGGAAAGATCAGCGGCCCGGCCGAAGCGCGCGCGATATCGACGCCATTGCGGCAGTGGTAGTAGATCTTCCACAACGGGTGATAGACGAAATTCTGATCCATCGAGCCGCAATCATGCACGAAGCGGGTAGCCGGATCGAAGAACATCCTCAGCCCCGATCGGCGTAGTCGCAGGCTGTAAAGGATGTCGTCGCCGTAAATGAACAACCCACCCTCAGGCAAACCGGCCTTTCGCCACCCTGCGCGAGAAACGAAAAAGCCGACGAACGAAGCCGTATCGATTTCGATGAGCCGGTTCTCGGCGGGGCCGGAGGCGGGAATATAGGCCTTGTCGGGTTGTTTGAAACCGGCTCGATTGCCCCGTGTCAATGTCGCCCAGAGCATCCTTGGGTGCCAGAACGGATTATAGCCGGGCCGGTTCATCTCGGCCAGGCTCCCATCGGGGGAATAGACGGCCGCCGCCACCGCACCGGTATCGGGCGGCAGGGCTGCAACCGTCTCTGCAAATATGGTCAGCGCCTCTTTCTCGGGCCAGGCATCATCGTCCAGAAGCAGGACCCAATCGGGCTCTTCCTCGGCGATCAGCCAATCCATCCCTGCCTCGAAACCACCTGCCCCGCCGCAATTCTCGGGCATTGTCAGAGTTTTCACACGAGGATCGGTCTGCGCTGCCAGGAATTCGGCAGTGCCATCGGTCGCCGCATTGTCGACCACCACGACCCGCGCAGGGCCACTGTCCAGCAGTCGAGGCAAAGTCTCGCGTAGTCGGTCCAACCGATTGTAGGTGACAAGAACCGCTGCAATACGGGACTTTTCTGGCGGAATGTCCTGAGTCACAACGATTTCCTTGTAAAGCGCATCGCAGGGCGGTTGTTGGCGAGTGTAAAGACCGAATTTCCCGCGGGAGATAGCACCGCGCAATCTTGGTGGCCAGCATCGACACGGAAATTCTTGTTCAAAAGACCGTCCCTTGGCGCCCAAGCGATTGCCGAAGGCACATGACGACATCACCTGTCATTTTTCAGCCAGCCGCGGAAGCGGCGCATGCGCAGCTCATGCGTATGCGCATACCATTCGGAATCGCGAACCAGCATGCGTGAACCATGTTCGGGGGAATTGGGCAAATGGGGCCGCATCGGGGTCGCATCCAGCGGGTTCAGGCCGATGCGTTCGAAGGCATCGGGACGAGACGGGCCGTAGGGGATACGAGATGCCAGCGCTGCCATCGGCTCCGGCCGCGCAGCGAAGGCGATAAAGGATTTGGCCGCCTCTTGCCTGCGCGAACTGGCCGGAATCGCCCATGCATCGTTCGAGATGATACGGCCGTCCCACAGGATCGCGATATTCGCCTTTTCCTCGTGTTTCAGCGCGAAAAAGCGGCCATTATATCCTGACGCCATGACAGCTCGGCCATCTGCGAGCATTTCGGCGGCCTCAGCCGGATTCTGCCACCAGATGATATCATCGCGAATCCGGTCGAGCGCGCGGAAGGCCAGATCGAGCCCTCTTTCAGTGGATAACAGATCATAAACCTGTATCGCAGGTACGCCTTCGGCCAACAGTGCCCATTCAAGGATGACATCGGGGCGTTTCTCCAGCCCACGCGCACCTGGAAAGCGCTCCGTATCGAAGAAATCCTCGATCGAGTTCGGCTTCACTCCCGGGAAACGGCGGTCGTCATAGGCCATCACCGTCGCAAAGATTGTATGAGGCACAGAGCAACGCCGGATCGGAGCAGGAGAGAAGTCGTCCGGATCAAGACCCAGTTCGTCTGGATCGAGGGGAAGGATATCTCCTCTTTCACATGCCGCGATCGCCTGATCCTCGACCATGTCGACAACATCCCAGTTTTCCGACGCGGCGCGGGTGGTCAGCCCATCCGGCTCTCCGGCATATTGATGGATCTCCAGCTCCTCTCCGGTTTGCTCGCTGTAAGGTTCAAAGATCGCCTCTTTCTGCGCCGCCTCATATGCGCCGCCCCAACTGACCACATTCAGCGGCTCTGCCGAGACCGGCATCGACAGCAACAGGGCAAGGATTGGGGTCGAACTAAAGCGCGGCATTCTCTTCCTCGCGCAAGCGCCCGGATAAATCGAGATAGGCCCGGATCAATGCCGCCTCGGGAACTGCGCCCAGATAACGCCCCGACTCGTCGATGACGGCCACGGCATCGCCGACGAAATCACCAAGCCGCGCCATGGCGGCGAAAATGCTGGTTGCCTTGTCGAAGACCAGTGACGCGGGGCGCATCACCTCAGCCACGGAAGCGGTGTCCACCGCATCCCGCAGATCGGCCAGCGAGACGGTGCCGGCCAACCGACCCGCCTGATCCAACACAAATGCCGTATTGCGGCCCTGCAACATTGCCCATATCTGCGTCGCGCCGTCGGTCATTCGGCAGGTCGGGAAATCATTGCGCAGCAATCCTATGACAGTTTGCGCCTCCATGCGGGCGCGATCCCGTCCTTGTTGCAGGATGATGTTGCGGCCAGCGAGCTGCCGGTCGAAAAGCGAGCGGCCAAAGGCGCGATGGCCGATCATGTTCGAGATTACGACCGACACCATCGCGGCAATGGTGATGTCGTAATTATGGGTCAATTCGAACAGGATCAGGATGCAGGTCAGCGGCGCTCCGATAATCGGCGAGGCCAAGGCCATCATCCCGGCCAGCGCATAAGGCGCAACCCCGGATTGCGGCATGAATGGCGCCCAGATGGCCCAGAAGAACGCACCCAATAGGATCCCGATCAGGAGCGCCGGGCTGAACACTCCACCGGCGAAACCAAAGCCGATGCAAAGCGCGCTGAGGGTAATCTTGGCCGCGATGATCATCGCCAGCTCGGATGTGCCGAAAGCGCCCGGAATGGTGGCGAAGCGCAATGTCTCGTTGCCGATGCCCAGAATATCCGGCAACCACAGTCCAGTCAGCCCAACCCCCAATCCTGCGACCGCCGGGCGCAACCAGCCGGGCAAGGAAGACGCGGCAGCCAATCTGGCCATCCGCAAGATCAAATGCATGAAGCATATCGCGGTCACTGCCCCGACGACACCAAGCAGGGCAAAGAGAAGAAACTCGTGCCAATACCGCACGCCTTCGAAGGCAACGAGGAACAGCGGCTCGCGTTCGAAGATCAGTGAGGCGGTCACGAAACCGGTCGTTGCCGCAATGGTCACTGGTGCAAAGGCGCGGGTAGAGTAGTGGCGCAATACGACCTCATGCGCAAAGACCATTCCGGCGATGGGCGCGTTGAACGCCGTCGCGATAGCCGCAGCCACGCCGCATGCGATGCCTATTTCGGGAAGATCGGGGATTGCCAGCCGAAATCGTCGGATCAGTCCACCGATCAGCGCACCAAGATAGACCATTGGTCCATATTGACCGACCGATGCCCCGCTTCCCAACGAAATGACGGCGGCCAATGTCGAGCCGAACCCGTGGCGTGGCGCTGGCAAGGGATTTGCAAGCTGAACGGCGGCGATGACATCCGGCGGCCCCAATGGCCGCCCGCCAGATTGCCTGACAAGCAATCCGACCACGGCACCGCCGATTGTGGGTACAAGCACGGTGGCGGCGGCAAGAAATACCGTGTTTCCGTCCCATTGCACCCGGCTGCGGGGAGAAATCAGCAGCGCATCATTCATCCAGCCGACTGCTTCGACGAAGAGCAGCGCCCCCAGGGAGGCGATGCTTCCAATCACGATTGCAACGGCACAAAGTATCGGCACACGCCGGAAAACTTCGGCAAGACCCTGCGACTTGGAACCTCGATCCATGCAGGCATCGTGTCCCGATTGTATTCAGCGGTCAATCATTCGTGAATGGCTTCGATGATATCGCCTGGCGGTGAAGCGGTGTTCCGAGCGTCCGTTCCGGCTACCTGTCCGCGACGCAGTTTTGTCTCTGACTGCCCAGCCCCTCGACGCCAAGTTCCACGACATCGCCGGCTTTCAGATAGCGCGGCGGCTTCATTCCCATGCCAACTCCGGGCGGAGTGCCGGTGGAAATGATGTCTCCGGGTTGTAGCGACATGAAGCGCGACAGGTAAGAGACCAGATGCGCCACACCGTAAACCATGGTCCTGGTAGAGCCATCCTGCATGGTCTGACCGTTGACCTTCAGCCACAATGGCAGGTTCTGCGGATCGGCGATCTCGTCTTTCGTCACCAGCCATGGACCGATCGGCCCGAAGCTGTCAGCGGATTTACCCTTGGTCCATTGACCCTGATGCTCGTTCTGAAATGCGCGCTCGGACACATCGTGGCAAACGCAATAGCCAGCCACATGGTCCAGCGCGTCCGCTTCGCTCACATATTTCGCCGTCTTGCCGATGACGATGCCAAGTTCGACCTCCCAGTCGGTTTTCTCCGAACCGCGCGGGATGATCAGATCGTCATCGGGCCCGCAAATTGCCGATGTTGCCTTCATGAATATGACAGGCTCGGACGGTACATCCATCCCGGCTTCCACGGCATGATCGGCATAGTTGAGGCCGATGCAGATGAATTTTCCGACGCCGGCGATACAAGGGCCGATGCGCGGGTTACCCTCGACAAGCGGCAATGTCTGCGCATCGGTCGATGCGAGCACCGCGAGATTACCGGGGGACAGCGCGTCCCCGCCGATATCGGCAACCCTTGCGGAAAGGTCACGCAGCTTGCCATCCGAATCGATCAGTCCGGGTTTCTCGGCACCCGGTGCGCCATAGCGGATCAGTTTCATATGTTCACCCTTCCCGTTCTTGGCGGGATAGTCCAGCCGCCATCGATTATCGGCACAAGGCCCATGCCACCCCCCACATGCTGTCTCCGCGGTGGCCGTATTGATTGGTCCAGGGCATTGTTGAGCGCCCGAGCGCCGCCTATATTGTTATCAGGGAGGCGAAAGTGCCACATTTCAAGCGGCTGCGTCGCCTCGTTGCGGCCATTGCCGTCTTGATGATGGCTGCATTCCCCGTGGCGGCGCAAGAGACTGACGAAACCGACGCCCGTTCCATAGTGCTCATGTCTGCGATCGAGGGTCCCATCGGACCGGCGACGGTCAAGCATATCAACCGTGTCATCGGCCTCGCCGAGGAACGGGCGGCGGCGGCTGTGGTCTTGCGGCTGAATACGCCCGGTGGCCTGGCGGATGCGATGCGCGAGATCATTTCAGAGATTCTCGCTTCGGATGTTCCCGTGATCGGCTATGTCGCGCCTTCCGGCGCGCATGCCGCCAGCGCGGGAACCTATATTCTCTATGCGACACATGTGGCCGCAATGGCCCCAGGAACCAATTTGGGGGCTGCCACCCCCGTGCAGATTGGTGGGATGCCGGAAGGTTTTCCCGGCTCTTCTCCTGAGGAAGAAACCGACCCGGACGACGGGCAGAAAGGTGACGGCACATCCGAAGAAAAGACTTCAGAACAAGAGAGCGACGGCCTGAAACCGCAGGACGCCATGACCGCCAAGGCCACGAATGACGCTGTGGCCCTGATCCGCAGCCTGGCCGAGATGCATGATCGCAACGCCGATTGGGCCGAACGCGCCGTGCGGGAAGCCGCCAGCCTTTCGGCAAACGCAGCGCTTGAAATGGATGTGATCGATCTCGTGGCAAGAGATGTGGAAGAGCTTCTTGCCGCAGCGGATGGGCGAAGGGTCGAGGTCGCCGGCGCAGCGCAGGTTCTGAATATTGCGGATTTGCCCGTGGAAACCATCGAGATGGATAGCATCACCCGCATCCTGAGCATCCTGTCCAATCCAAACGTGGCGCTGATCCTGATGATGATCGGGATCTATGGGCTGATCTTCGAATTCTGGAATCCCGGTGCCGTGGTTCCTGGCGTCGTCGGGGCAATCAGCCTGACGCTCGGGCTCTATGCGCTCAATCAACTGCCGCTCGATTATGCCGGGCTGGCGCTTATCGGGCTAGGCATTGCCTTCATGGTGGTGGAGGCGCTGACGCCGACCTTCGGCATCCTCGGTTTTGGCGGGCTGGCCGCCTTCGTTCTGGGGGCGTCCATGCTGATCGACACGGATGAGCCCGCCTATCAGATCTCATGGTGGATGATCGGCACCATGGCCGCGGTCAGCGGCGCTGTTCTCGTACTGCTTCTGGGCTTCACCCTGCGCTCTTATAGAGGCGTGCCGGTGGTCAGCGGCCGGATGCGGATGCTCAACAGTCCGGCCAGTGTCCAGGAATGGTCCGGCGGGGAAGGTTTCGTCTGGGCCGATGGTGAACGCTGGCATGCGGAGGGTGCCACGGGTCTGACACCCGGTCAGACGGTTCGCGTGCGTAAGGTCACGGGCCTTACGCTCATCGTCGAAGCCGACCCGGGCGCAGGAGCGCCGGAAAGGAAAGGTTAATCATGCAAATCGATATATTTGACTGGATATTCCAGTTCGTCGCCATCGTGCTGGTGGCCCTTGTCCTCTACCACGCCATATATATCTTTCGCGAATACGAGCGCGGCGTGATCTTTACATTGGGGCGTTTCACACGGATCGGCGGGCCGGGCCTCGTGTTCCTGATCCCCTTCGTTCAGCAGGTCGTGCGAACCGATCTGCGAATGTTTGTCGAGGATGTGCCAAGCCAGGACGTGATCAGCCGCGACAATGTCTCGGTCAAGGTCAACGCGGTGATCTATTTCCGGATCGTCGATCCGCAACGCGCCATCATCAATGTCGCCGATTTCGCGGCCGCGATCAGCCAGTTGGCGCAAACCACACTGCGTTCGGTCCTGGGTAAACACGAGCTGGATGAAATGCTCGCCGAGCGTGACAAGCTGAATGTGGACATCCAGGAGATCCTCGACCGCCAGACCGAAGCCTGGGGCATCAAGGTGGCCAATGTCGAGATCAAGCATGTCGATATCGACGAAAGCATGGTCCGGGCGATTGCCAAACAGGCCGAGGCCGAAAGAGTGCGGCGGGCGCGGGTGATCAACGCCGAAGGCGAACAGCAGGCCGCAGCCAAGTTGGTAGAAGCCGGCAAGTTGCTCGCGGCGCAGCCCAATTCGATGCAGTTGCGCTTTTTCAACGCACTCAATGACATCGCGACCGAGAAGACCAACACGATCGTGTTTCCGCTTCCCGTCGATCTTTTGCCGCAGGGAATGGGCAAGGGGAAGAAGGACAAGATGTGAGCCTTTCGCAGGTCTCGCGCGGCGTTGAGACAAGTAAATTCAGCGCCCTCGACAGGCGATGATCACAAGGCAATCACGCAAAAAGGAAAAGATGCCAATTCTCCCAAGGTCGGATTCGGTCAAAGCATCTCAGAGATGGTCCGTGCCGTTGCGCGAACCCGTTCGATCAGCGCGGAATCTGGATGCAATTGCATTTCATGACCTGAAAGGTTCAGCGCTGCGACATACCTACCCTGGCGCGAGACGAGCGGCGCAGCGATGGAAAACGTGCCCGTCGCCAGATGCGAGCTTTGCGCCACATAGCCGCGGGTCCGATCCTCTGTCAGAAGTGCCTTGAGGGCGACCAAGCTCGCCGGGGCCTTGTCGCTCATCGGAGCAAACAGATAATCCGCGAAGCGGCGGTCGAGCTCCTCTTCCGAAAGATCGCTCAACATCACCCGGCCCATGGTCGTGGAAAACGCGGGCAGGCGCGTACCTACCGGAACGTTGGAAACCATCGAGCGATCGGATAATGCCCGGTAAACATAGATGATCTCCGTCCCCTCCAGCACCGATACATGCACCGTGAAGCCCGTCTCGTTGCGAAGCTGGTCCGCAGGTTGGCGCGCGATATCGTAGACATCCAGCGAGCACACATAGCGATAGCCCAGATCCATGACCCGTGGCGCAAGCCTGTAATGATTGTCCTGCCGGGTAAGGTAGCCTTCGCGTTCCAGTGTCACCACGAAACGATATGCGGCAGAGCTTGTCACTTCGATCGCCTCGGCGATTTCGCTCAACGTCATTTCCGGACGGCGGTGATCGAAACATTCAAGAATGCTCAGGCCGCGCAATAGGGAGTTGGAACGGTAATCGGGTTCCTTCGGCATTCAGATCCTTTCGCATTCAAAAACTGACATTGACATGCGAAAACATAACGTCAAGATCGCCTCTACCGCATATTCTGCCCGGCAAGTTCTTTTGACTATTTCGCGCAGAAACGAAATGCCCTTGAGCAAGGAGGACATCCCATGACATTTTCCCGGCGCCAATTCCTCGGCACCACGGCTGCGGCAACGCTGGCCGGAATCGCATCCGCACCCGCCCTTGCGCAGGGCCGTGTCTTCTTCGGCATCGCGACCGGCGGGACAGGCGGCACCTATTATCCGCTTGGCGGGATGCTGGCGCAGTTGATCTCGAATACAGCGGAATTGCCTGACACCAAGGTTTCCGCCACAGCCGAGACAGGCAACGCCTCGGTCGCAAATGCGCAATTGCTGGGGCGCGGCGAGATCGAATCCGCATTCGTGGCCGCCGATATCCTCGATGCTGCCTACCGCGGCGTGAACCAGTTCGAAGATGGCGCCTTGGATAACCTGCGGGCCATCGGCGCGCTCTATCCGGAGACCGTGCAACTGGTGGTCCGGGCGGATAGTGGAATCGAGACATTCGAGGATCTGAAGGGCAAATCCGTTTCCTCTGGCTCGCCCGGTTCGGGTCAGTGGCAACTTCTGGGCGATCTGCTGGAAGCCCACGGCATGGCCCGGGAGGATGTGTCCGAGGATTATTCCTCCTTCGCGCAGTCGGTGGACAAGATCAAGGACGGCAACCTGGACGCCTCTCTGATCACCGCCGGACTGCCGACATCCTCGGTCACCGATCTTGCCAATGGCCACGATATCCGCATTGTCCCGCTGGCCGGACCGGCCATTGCGAAGCTGCAGGAAACCCAGCCTTACTATGCCAATTCCGTGATTCCTGCCGATAGCTACAAGGGCGTGGATGCCGATGTGGAAACGCTGGCCGTGCGCGCGATCTGGGCCGCCCACGAGGATGTGCCGGAAGATTTGGTCTATGCCGTGACCAAGGCGCTTTACGAGAACACCGAGACATTGGGACAGGTCCATCCGATGGGCAAGCAGATCTCGCTCGACAAGGCGCTGGAGAGCGTCTCGATCCCGGTTCATCCGGGCGCGGAGAAATATTACACCGAAAAGGGCATCCCCGAGTAATGTCTTTGCGCAGGAAACTGCGGATGATGGGGATGGCGGCTATTGCGGCCATCCCCTTTGCGCCTTTTGCCCCTCTACCGGCTTCCGCAAGCGGAACTGTCTGGTTGTGCCTGTCAGAGACTCGCGGGCAAGGCCGAGAAATCGCGCGGCGGTCACTGGGACCGGATAACCGTTTTTCGCTCAGTTTCATCCACTCCGTTTCGGATACGCCGGTGATCGACAATTACCACATCGAGAATGGTGAGATCCTGCAGACCTCCGAGATATTCGAAGCGCATGGCGCCGGTTTACCGTCGATCGCCAATGACATGGATGCGACCGGCTGGCGGCAGGAAGAAGGCAAGTTCATCCTCGAGATGTCGCGCCGCACCGGACCCATCCCGCTGCGCATTCAGGCGCAGTTCGAGAACACCCTTCATATTGCCGGGTCCGACCTGCCATTGGCCGATCTGGGCCACAAGGCGCTGACCCTTGCCCTCTGCGACGAGGAGAAACCGCATTGACCAACGAAGACAATCGCTCCTCGAACCGGGGCAAGGCCGAAAGTGAGCTTACCGCTGACGAGGTGGAGGCGCTGGTTCGGGAATATGACTCCGAATCGAATTTCAGGAACCTTGCAGGCCCAACCGCGATGGTCGTGACCGTCGCCTCGGTCATCCTGTCGCTCTTTCACGTCTATACCGCGGGCTTCGGTCTGCTGAACGAGGTCATGCACCGGACGATCCACCTGGCCTTCGTCATGGGGCTGATCTTCCTCGTCTTTCCACGAAAGCGTGCGCAACCTACCGGGCGGATTTGGGTGCAATCCCTGATCTTCGCAGGGTTCTATCTCTATCTGCTCTACAGCCTGGTCCAGACACTGCCCGCGAGCTCGCTCAAATTCGTGTTCACCGGCGTCATGCTGGTTCTGATCGCTCTGACCCTGCCTTTCAACCGACCCGGGGCCGAGCCCGGAAAAGTGGCACTGCGTGACTGGGCCTTTGCCGCGTTCGGCGCGGGTTTCTCGGCCTATCTGACAATCTTCTTCCAACATATCTTCATCGAGAATGTCGGAAGTCCGCCCGATCCCGTCTACATGATCGGCCTGATCGCTATCGTCATGACGCTCGAGGCGACCCGTCGGACGATGGGACCGATGCTCGCCTATATCGGGATCGGCTGCCTGCTCTACGCGCTGTTGGGGCCATATCTTCCCGGTATCCTTGCCCATCGTGGCTATGGCATCACCCGTATCGTGAACCATCTTTTTGTCGGCACCGAAGGGATCTATGGCGTCGCTGTTGGCGTGGTCGCTACCTATGTGTTCCACTTCGTGCTCTTCGGCATTTTGGCGCAGATGAGCGGTCTAGGGCAGTTGTTCATCGACCTTGCCACGATCATCGCCGGTCGCGCCTCGGGCGGCTCGGCCAAGGTGTCGGTCGTGTCCTCCAGCTTTTTCGGAATGATTTCCGGTTCTCCCATCGCCAACACGGTCACGACCGGCGCCTTCACCATTCCGCTGATGAAAAGATCGGGGTTTTCCGGGCGCTTCGCCGGCGCAGTCGAAGCCTCGGCGTCATGCGGCGGACAGGTGACCCCGCCGATCATGGGGGCCTCTGCCTTCGTCATGACCGAGATGCTGGGCGTGCCCTATAACGAGCTGATCCTGATCGCGATCGTCCCGGCGGCCTTCCACTATATCGCCATCCTGTTGATGGTGCATCTCGAGGCCAAGCGTCTCGGGCTGAAGGGATTATCCGGGGACAAGATCCCGCAATTCGGCGCAGTCGTGGCAAGGTCATGGCATCTGTTCGTCCCGCTAACGGTGATGGTGGCGATGCTGTTGATGCAATATACGCCCTTCCTGGCCGCCTTCTGGGGCATCATCCTGACGATCATCTTCTCGTACGTGCCGCTCTTGATGCATGCGCTCGGCAACCGGACGATGGACACCTCGACCGTCCTGACGCCGCCGCGCCTGATACGGGGCTTCGAGGATGGGGCGAAATTCGCGCTGGCGATCGGCGCGGCCTGTGCCTGTGTTGGCTTCCTTCTGGGCATGACCACGCTGACCGGGCTGGGCTTCAAGTTCTCTGCCGCAGTGGTGCAGCTGGCCCATGACGTGGCGGGCTTCGTGATCGGGCTCGACTTCACCGGCCTGCTTTCCGAGAACGGAATGGCGTTGTTCTTCGGCCTGATCTTCGTGGCTCTCGCCTGCATCATCATGGGCGCCGGAATTCCCACCACGCCGACCTATATCATCCTTGCCTCGATCGCGGCCCCGGCCCTGACCGAATTCGGCGTGCCCCTCATCGCAACCCATTTCTTCGTGTTCTACTTCGGCGTTCTCGCCGATGTGACGCCGCCGGTGGCGCTTGCGGCCTATGCGGCGGCCGGCCTGGCGCGAAGCGAGCCGATGACGACCGGGACAACGGCGTTCCGGCTGTCGATGGGCAAGGCGCTGGTGCCATTCATGTTCATCTATGCGCCAAACCTGCTATTCGTCGATTTCACCCCGCTGGAATTCGTCACCGCATTGCTATCGGGGGTGATGGGTATCCTGGCGCTATCGGCGGCCTATATCGGCTGGTTCCGCCGGGATCTGGTGCTGGTCGAAAAGATCCTGCTCACATTGGGCGGATTGTTCCTGATCTCCACGCATTGGGCTGCGATCACGATCGGCGCGCTGATCGTGCTGGCGGTGCTGATGCGGCCCGTCAAAGCGGGCATGGCAGAGGACGGCTAAGGCCAATGATAACGTATACATCAGGATGGTCCGAAATCATATCCAAGGCCTCCAAGTAAGATCATATGTAATATGAATGTTGAGCGAACTCGCAATTACCCCGCCTTGACCCTCTCCTTATGAAAACGCATACATAGGCGCGTTGATTGAGGCGAGGGAGGTTCGTCAGCATGGGAGACAGAGTCAAAACCGCAGCCGATCTGCGTTCCGCACGTTGGTTCGCGCCGGATGATCTGCGCAGTTTCGGGCATCGCTCGCGGCTGATGCAGCTTGGCTATGCCGAAGAGGATTTTCGCGACAAACCCGTCATAGGCATTCTCAATACCTGGTCGGAGCTCAACAGCTGTCATGCCCATTTCCGCGAGCGCGCGCAGGATGTGAAACGCGGCGTATTCCAGGCAGGCGGCTTTGCAGTCGAACTGCCCTCGCTCTCGGTCGATGAAAGCTTCACCAAGCCGACCTCGATGCTCTATCGCAACATGCTGGCGATGGAGACCGAGGAAATGATCCGCTCGCACCCGCTGGACGGCGTGGTGCTGATGGGCGGCTGCGACAAGACCACGCCGGGGCTGGTGATGGGCGCGATCTCGGCCGGGGTGCCGATGATCTACCTGCCCGCCGGTCCGATGCTGCGCGGCCATTACGCCGGCAAGATCCTCGGCTCGGGGTCGGATGCGTGGAAATACTGGGACGAGCGCCGCGCCGGGAATATCAGCGACGAGGAATGGCTTGGCGTGCAGGGCGGCATCGCACGCTCTGCGGGCACCTGCATGACCATGGGCACCGCCTCGACCATGACGGCGATCACCGATGCGATGGGTCTGACCCTGCCCGGCGCATCCTCTATCCCGGCAGTGGATAGCGGCCATCAGCGCATGGGCGCAGCCTGCGGGCGGCGCATCGTCGAGATGGTGTGGGAGGATCTCACCCCCGACCGGATCATCACCGATGCATCCGTGCGCAACGCCGCCATCGTCGCCATGGCCACCGGCTGTTCGACCAATGCCGTCGTGCACCTGATCGCCATGGCCCGTCGCGCGGGCATCAACCTGAACCTGGACGATCTGGACGATTTGGGCCGGGTGACACCGCTGATCGCCAATGTCCGGCCTTCGGGCAAGGATTACCTGATGGAGGATTTCTTCTATGCGGGCGGGTTGCGCGCGTTGATGAAGCAGATCGAGGACCGGCTGGACGGCAGCGCCCTGACCGTCACCGGACGCAGCCTGTCCGACAACCTGGAAGGGGCCGAGGTCTATAATGACGATGTGATCCGCCCCCTGTCGAACCCGGTTTACCAAGAGGGCTCGCTTGCCGTACTGCGCGGAAACCTGTCCCCCGACGGCGCGATCATCAAGCCCGCCGCCTGTGATCCCAAATTCCATGTCCATGAAGGCCCGGCACTGGTGTTCGACAGCTATCCCGAGATGAAAAAGGCGGTCGATGACGAAAACCTCGAGATAACCCCGGATCACGTGATGGTGCTGCGCAATGCGGGGCCACAGGGCGGACCGGGCTTCCCGGAATGGGGAATGCTGCCGATCCCCAAGGCGCTGATCAAGCAGGGCCATCGCGACATGCTGCGGATTTCCGATGCCCGCATGTCCGGCACGTCATATGGGGCCTGCGTGCTGCATGTCGCCCCCGAAAGCTATGTCGGCGGCCCTCTGGCACTGCTGAAAACCGGCGATACCGTGCGGCTGGATCTGCCCGCGCGCCGGCTGGACATGCTCGTGGACGAAGATGAGCTTGCCCGCCGCCGCGCCGAATGGACCCCGCCCGAACCCCGCTATCAGCGCGGCTATGGCTATATGTTCCAACGCCATGTCACGCAGGCGGATCAGGGCTGCGATTTCGACTTCCTCGAAGCCGATTTCGGGAACGCCGCCGGCGAACCGGATATTTTCTGAAGGGAAAGCGGATGACCAAGGAACTCGACCAGGCCCTCACCGGCATTTCCGGCATTCTCGTGACCCCCTATGACGCGGATGGAGAGATCGCGCCGGATCGCCTGCCCCCGATCATCGACCGGGCACTTGCGGCGGGGATGCATATCCCGGTGGTCAATGGCAATACCGGCGAATTCTACGCCCTGACCACCGGGGAAGCCATCACCATGGTCCGCGAGGTCGCAGCGATGATCGCCGGACGCGCACCGCTTCTGGCCGGGGTGGGCCGCGGCATCCGCGACGCCTGTGCCCTGGCAAAAGCCTCGGCCGAGGCCGGCGCGGCGGCGCTGATGGTCCATCAGCCGCCCGATCCCTTCGTGTCACCACGTGGGACGGTGGACTATATCAAGGCGATCAGCGATGCGGGCGACGGGCTGCCGATCATGCTCTATCTGCGCAACGACGCCATTGGCACGCAGGCCATCGCCGATCTCTGCGCCCTGCCCGGCGTCAGGGGCGTCAAATGGGCCACCCCGAATCCGCTGAAACTGGCGGCGGCCAAGGCGGCCTGCGATCCCTCGATAGTTTGGGTCGGCGGGCTGGCCGAGATCTGGGCCCCCGCCTTCTATGCGGTCGGGGCGCGGGGCTTCACCTCGGGGTTGATCAATATCTGGCCCGAACGCTCGCTGGCCATCCATGCCGCGCTGGAGGCCGGAGACTACGCGCAGGCCAACAACCTCATCGCCGGGATGAAACCCTTCGAGGATATCCGCGCCGAGGAACTGAACGGCACCAATGTAACCGGCGTCAAGGCCGCGCTGCAGGCGACCGGCCATGATTGCGGCCCCACCCGCCCGCCTTCCGCTTGGCCCCTGACCACGGCGCAGCAGGCGAAAATGTCCGAATTCCTCGCCACCGCAGGCCTGACATGAATACACCCCGCCATATCATCGTCACCGGCGCGTCAAGCGGCATCGGGCGCAGCACGGCCCGGCTGTTCCTCGACAAGGGCTGGAAGGTCGGACTGATCGGACGCCGCTCCGATGCGCTCAAGGAAACCGCAGGGGATCACGACGGCGCGCTCCCCCTGCCCTGCGACGTCACCGATGAGGATCAGGTAAACGCCGCCTTTCATGCCGCCGCCGCGCAATGGGGACGGATCGACGCGCTGTTCAACAATGCCGGGGCCGGGCTGAAATCCGTCCTGATCGACGAGATGACGCTGGAGAAATGGCGCGGGGTCATCGATGTGAATATCACCGGGATGTTCCTCTGCGCCCGCGCCGCCTTCGCGCAGATGCGGCGGCAGGATCCGCGGGGCGGCAGGATCATCAATAACGGCTCGATCTCGGCCCATGCGCCGCGTCCGGGATCGATCGCCTATACCGCCTCGAAACACGCGGTGACGGGCATGACCCGCAGCCTGTCTCTGGATGGCCGCCCCTTCGGCATCGCCTGCGGACAGATCGATATCGGCAACGCGTTGAGCGAAATGACCGCCAGCCAGACACAGGGTGTGCCGCAGGCCGATGGATCGGTCCGGCCCGAGCCCACGATGGATACCGCCGAGGTCGCCCGCTCGGTCCTGCATATGGCCAGCCTGCCCGCCGAGGCGAATGTCCAGTTCATGACCGTCATGGCAACCAATATGCCCTTTGTCGGACGAGGCTGACCGCAAGAAAGGAACAAGGAAATGGACCAGGAAATTCGCGACAAGCTGAAAAGCGTCTCGGTGGCGACACTGGCCACCGCGCTGTTCAAGCGCGGGCTGCGTCACCAGGTGATCCAGGGCGTGCACCCCATCGGGCACAAGGGTGCCAACATGGTCGGCCCCGCCTTCACCCTGCGCTACATGCCCGCGCGCGAGGACCGCAATCAACTGGCCGAGTTCCGCAACCCCGACCATCCGCAGCGCGTCGCCATCGAAACCTGTCCCGAAGGCCATGTGCTGGTCATGGACAGCCGCAAGGATGCCCGCGCCGCCTCGGCAGGCGATATCCTGTTGACCCGGCTGATGAAGCGCGGAGGCGCGGGGGCGGTCACCGATGGCGGCTTCCGCGATGCCGACACCATCGGCAAGCTGGACATGCCGGTCTATCACCAGCGGCCCTCGAGCCCGACCAACCTCACCCTGCACGAAGCCATCGAACTGAACGTGCCCATCGGCTGCGGCGATGCCCCGGTCTTTCCCGGCGACATCATCGTGGGCGACGCCGATTGCGTCATCGTGATCCCGGCGCATCTGGCGGGCGAGGTCGCCGACGAGGCGGTCGAGATGAGCGCCTACGAGGATTTCGTGATCGAGCGGGTGCGCGACGGCGAAGGCATCATCGGCCTCTATCCCTGCACGCGGGACGAACATCGCGCGGCATTCGAGAAGTGGCGGCAAGAAAACGGGCGCTGATCGGCCCGCACAGGCGAAAGGACATTTCTGACATGACGCGCAATCCCTTCAAGGCGGCGTTGCGGGAACGCCGCAGATTGCCGGGCTTCTGGCTGTCGCTCTGCTCGCCCACGGTGACCGAGATCGCCTCGCAATCCGGCGCGGACTGGCTGCTGGTGGATATGGAGCATTCGCCGGGCGACCTGTCGCAGATCAGCGACCATTTGCGCGCCGCGACCGGCGGCGGGGCCGAGGTCGTCGTCCGCCCGCCCTTTTCCGAACCGGTGATGATCAAGCGGCTGCTCGATATCGGCGCGCGCAACCTGATGTTCCCGATGATCCAGACCGCCGAGGACGCGCAGCAGGCGGTCAGCTGGACGCGCTATCCTCCGCACGGTATTCGCGGCATCTCGGCCACGGTGCGGGCCAATCGCTATGCGCGGCAAAAGGACTACCTGCAAACCTATACCGAGGATATGAGCATCATCCTGCAGGTCGAAACCCCTCAGGCCATCGCCAATATCCCCCGGATTGCCGCGGTCGAGGGCGTCGATGCGATCTTCATCGGGCCGGGAGATCTTGCCGCCTCGATGGGACATGCCGGGAACAGTGCCGCCCCCGAGGTGCGCGCCAAGATCGTCGAGGCCGTGACCCTGATCCACGAAGCAGGGCTTCCCGCCGGTATCCTGGGCTATGGCGAAGAAACCGCCAGGGGCTATTTCGAAACCGACGGGATCGAGTTCGTTGCCATCGCGGGCGATGCCTGGCTTCTGGCCCGGCATATGGACCGGATGGTCAGCGAGCTGAAATAATACTGTAAAGCCGCGACTGGCCGGGAGGCCGCAGGATTGCGTCCAGCGACGGCCGGGGGTTTCACACCCCCGGACCCCCGTGGGATATTTGCATGAAGAAGAAGCGAGCCGTTTTCATCGCAACCCGGTCCAGTATGTTTTTCATACTGGATTTGGCGCGTCGGTTCCGGCTTGGTTGCAAGACCGCTGCTACTTGGCTCGAATGTGAAGGGAATCTTCGCCCGGCGCGCGTTGCCTGTGTACAGCTTGTGTACGCGCTGTGCACATTCGGTGTACGGATGTCACAGGCAAAAACCTGGCATTTGCTGGGTAAAGCGCCCCAGCTGTTGCGCATGGTGTCGCACGCAACGCGCGCTGGCGTTGCGTCACGAATTTGCGTCTTCGAATCGGTGGCTCTATTCCGCCGCGTAGCTTTCGAGCGGCGGACAGGTGCAGACTAGGTTCCGGTCGCCAAAGACATTGTCCACCCGCCCGACCGGAGGCCAGTATTTGTCCACGCGGAATGCTCCGGGCGGAAAACAGCCTTGCTCGCGACTATAGGGCCGGTCCCATTCGGCGACCAGGTCCTCGACCGTGTGGGGGGCGTGCCGCAGCGGGCTGGATTCAACGGCGATTCGGCCTTCGGCCACCTCGGTGATCTCGTCCCGGATCGCCAGCATGGCCGTGATGAAGCGGTCAATCTCAGCCTTGGTTTCGCTTTCTGTCGGCTCGACCATCAGCGTTCCCGACACGGGCCAACTCATTGTCGGAGCATGGAAACCGTTATCGATCAATCGTTTGGCGATATCGTCCACGGTCACCCCATGTTCGGCAAAGGGGCGGGTATCCAGAATGCATTCATGCGCAACCCGTCCCCGGTTGCCCATGAACAGGATCGGATAAGCCGCCGAGAGTCGGCTGGCGATGTAATTCGCGTTCAGGATCGCCACCCTTGTCGCCTGCGTCAGCCCTTCTCCGCCCATCATCAGGCAATAGGCCCATGAAATCAGCAGGATCGAGGCGCTGCCAAATGGCGCGGCACTGACCGCCCCCGAGACGTCTTCGCGCGGGTCGCCCGGCAGATGTGGCGCCAGATGTGCCTTGACGCCGATGGGACCCATGCCGGGACCGCCGCCGCCATGCGGAATGGCGAAAGTCTTGTGCAAATTCAGATGGCTGACATCGCCGCCGATCTCTCCGGGCTTCACCAGGCCAACCAGCGCATTCATGTTCGCGCCGTCGATATAGACCTGCCCGCCATGGTCATGGGTGATCTTGCAGACCTCGCGAACGGTATCCTCGAAGACGCCATGAGTTGAAGGATAGGTGATCATGATCGCCGCAAGTTTGTCCCCTGCTTTCGCGGCCTTGTCGGCAAAGTCCTCAAGGTCGATATCGCCATTGGGCGCGGACTTGACCACCACGACCTTCATCCCGGCCATCTGAGCCGAGGCCGGGTTGGTGCCATGCGCGCTCATCGGGATCAGGCAGATATTGCGCTGATCGTCGTCATTTGCGCGGTGATAGGCCTGAATGGTCAACAGCCCGGCATATTCGCCCTGCGCCCCGCTATTGGGCTGCATGGAGAAGGCGTCATATCCAGTGATTTCGCAGAGCTTCTTGTCCAGATCGGCGATGGCCTCGGCATAGCCCGCAGCCTGATGGCGCGGCGCGAAGGGATGCAGGGCTCCGAATTCCGGCCATGTGATCGGCATCATCTCGGCCGCTGCGTTCAGCTTCATCGTGCAGGAACCAAGCGGAATCATCGCCCGGTCCAGCGCCAGGTCCCGGTCCGAAAGGCGGCGCATATACCGCATCATCTCGGATTCGGCACGGTTCATGTGAAAGACCGGATGGGTCAGGTAATCGCTTTCCCGCAGCAATTCCCAAGGGATCGCGGGGGCAGTTGCCGGTTCTGCGGCCTCCCCGATCCCGAAAGCGTCCAGCAGGCGCGTGATGACCCCGTCGTCACTGGTCTCGTCGATCGAGATCCCGACGCGGTCATGGCCAACCTTGCGCAGGTTGATCCCACGCTGCTCGGCGGCAGCGATGATCCCCGCCTGCCCCACGCCGACCCGGACAGTAATCGTATCGAAAAAGGCATCGGGCTCAACCTCGGCCCCGGCGGCACGCAGCGCATTCGCCACCGTCACCGCGTTCAGATGCACACGCTGCGCAATCGCGCGCAGCCCTTCTGGTCCGTGGAATACCGCGTAGAAGGACGCCATCACGGCCAGCAATGCCTGCGCCGTACAGACATTCGAGGTCGCCTTCTCGCGCCGGATATGCTGTTCGCGGGTCTGCAGCGACAGCCGGTAAGCCTGGTTGCCTGACGCATCGACGGAGACGCCTACGATCCGGCCCGGCATCGCCCGTTTCAACTCGTCCCGGCAGGACATGAAGGCCGCGTGCGGACCGCCATAGCCCATCGGCACGCCGAAGCGCTGAGCGGAACCAACGGCGATATCGGCCCCCATTGCTCCCGGCTCTTTCAGCAGACATAGCGCCAACAGATCGGTGGCAAGGATGGCCAGCGCGCCCGCTTCATGCAGGGCGGCGCAGTCTGCGGACAGGTCGCGAATAGAGCCGTAGGTCCCCGGATACTGGAAGATCGCCCCGAAGACCTGAGTGGGATCGAGTTCCTCTGGTTTGCCCCGGATCACCTTGATCCCCAGCGGAGCCGCCCGCGTTTCGATCACGGCAATGGTCTGCGGATGCAGGTTTTCACTGATAAAGAACCCATTGGCCTTGGATTTCGACTGCCGCTTGGCCATCGCCATCGCCTCGGCTGCTGCCGTCGCCTCATCCAGCAGGCTGGCATTGGCGATGGGCAGGCCGGTCAGATCGGCCACCATGGTCTGAAAATTCAGCAATGCCTCGAGCCGCCCTTGCGCGATCTCGGGCTGATAGGGTGTATAGGCCGTGTACCAGGCGGGATTCTCCAAGATATTCCGCTGGATAGCCGGAGGCGTGACAGTCCCGTAATAGCCTTGCCCGATCAGGCTGGTCATGACCTTGTTCTTCGCCGCGACTTCTTCCATCCGGGCCAATAATGCAGCTTCGGACAGGGCGGGCCAGTCCAGCGGCTGCGCCTGTCGGATCACCTTTGGCACGGTCTGATCTATCAGCGTGTCCAGACTGTCGGCCCCCACCGCCTTCAGCATTTCCGCCATCTCGGCCGGAGACGGACCGATATGACGGCGGTTCGCGAAATCGTCAGGATTATAGTCGGTTGGGTTCCAACGGGTCATGCGTGTGTTTTGCTCCAAATATCTGCCCTGACCCTGAATTCTGGCCAAGGATCATCCGGCTTCTTCTTCATAAAAATATCCCGGGGGTCCGGGGGCCGCGCCCCCGGCTTGGCCCCCGCTCTTACCCGACCAGGTCGTTATAGGCCGCTTCGTCCATGAACCCATCCAGAACGCCATCTTCGGTGGGCTTGATCCGAAAGAACCACGCGACCATCGGATCCTCATTCACATTGCCGGGATTGTCGGCAAGGTCGCGGTTCACGGATGTGATCACACCCGCGACCGGAGCGGTAATATCGGAGGCGGCCTTGACGGATTCGATCACGACAATCTCTTCGCCGGCTTCGACCTCCCTGCCCTCTTCTGGCAGTTCGATGAAGACCACATCGCCCAATTGCTCGCTGGCATGTTTGGTGATCCCGACGATGATCTCGTCGCCCTCGGCGCGCAGCCATTCGTGGTCATCGGTATATTTCAGCATGGGTTGCTCCTCAGCGTTTGTAAGACGGCGTGATGAAGGGCAGCGTGGTAACGGTAACAGGGAGCCGTTTACCACGCAATTCGGCATAAAGAGTGGTTCCGTCCGGAATGGAAGGATCGATCATTGCCATCGCGACAGGGCCACCCACGGAAGGACCGAACCCTCCCGAGGTTACCTGCGCGATCGGCTCGCCTCCGCTTTCCCCGGCAAAGATGGTTACAGCCTCGCGGATCGGCGCGCGTCCTTCGGGGCGCAGACCGCGGCGTGTGACGGCAGGACCATCCGCCAACTCGGTCAGAATCCGTTCCGCACCGGGAAAGCCTCCCGCGCGTGCACCGCCGGTGCGGCGGATTTTCTGGATCGACCAGCCCAAAGCGGCCTCGGCGGGCGTCACCATCTGATCCATGTCATGACCATAAAGCGGCATCCCCGCCTCAAGCCGCAAACTGTCGCGCGCGCCCAGCCCGATAGGCGCAACCTCGGGATGCGTCAGCAGGTCTTCGGCGAAAGCGATCAGACGATCATTCGGCACCGAGATCTCGAACCCGTCCTCTCCGGTATAGCCCGAGCGTGAGATCCACAGCTCACTCCCATTCCAGTCGAAACTGCGGCTATCCATGAAGCGCATCTCGGCGACTCCGGGCACCAGCCGGGTCAGCACCGCAGCAGCTTCGAGCCCCTGAAGTGCCACCAGGCCGCGATCGGTAACCGGGCGAATGTCCACATCGGCAAGCGTGTGCAGATGTGCGATGTCTTGTTCTGCGCAAGCGGCATTGACGACCAGAAAGTAGTGATCGCCCCGATTGGCGAACATCAGGTCATCGAGAATCCCACCCCGATCATTGGTGAACAGACCATAGCGCTGCCGTCCCTCGGTCAGGCCCAGGACATTGGCGGGGATAAGGCTTTCCAATGCGAGCGCGGCTGTTTCGAGTTTGCCATCCTTTGGAAAAACAAGAACTTGCCCCATATGGCTGACATCGAACAAACCGGCATGGCTCCGCGTGTGCAGATGCTCTCCCATCACGCCCATCGGATATTGTACGGGCATTTCCCAGCCTGCGAAGGGGACCATGCGGGCACCTTTCGCCACATGCAGATCATGAAGCCCGGTCCGGCGCAGTTCTTCGGCCATGCGGCCTCCTTCTGTCTTGCCGGCAGTCCGGCATCGGTTGAACGGGCGCCCTGCCCGCGTGACGATGCCCCCTCTGTCCTTGCCCTGTCAGGGCGCCTGAGATCATTATCCCTTCGGCGGGCCGGACTACGGCCACTCTCCAGAGTTCTTCACGAAAACGGTCCTTTTGCCTGAGAGTTCGCCGGGGCGGCTGCTCCTTCGGCACCGGCTGACGCCGGGTTCTCCCGAATTCCGTGATCCGAGTGCTAGCTGCAGTGCAGCGGCAAAGCAAGCCTTTTGTCGTAGATCCGATCCGGATGACAAGCGGTTGATCAGGGCGGCCCTTCCGTTGACAAGGCAGTCCGCCTGACCCAGAACCCTCGCATTTCAATCACGATTGTCGCCAGGTTTACGGCTCGGTCCCCCCAAAGGTGCGTCATGCCCCGCAAGTTCTTTCAGATCGGTTTCAATAAATGCGGCACGACCTTCATCGCGCAGCTTTTCGACATGAACAACATCCCCGCGGTTCACTGGCTGGAAGGCGATCTGGCCGAGGATATCGCCTATTCAAAGCTGATCGGACGCCCGCCATTGCAGAAATGGGCAGATGACACGGTCGTCTTTACCGACATGGAATCGGTCCGCTACCTGAACATGCCGGTGGTCGAGGCATTCAAGGAATATGCCTATCTCGATCAAAGCTTTCCCGGCTCGGTGTTCTTGCTGAACACGCGCCGGGTCGAGGACTGGATCATCAGTCGATACATGCATCGGGGCGGCAGCTATGCCCGCGCCTACGCACAGATTTTAGGTGTATCCGTCAGGGATCTGGCCGATATCTGGAAAGAGGAATGGGACGCGCATCTGGCCGGTTGCCGCGCCTATTTCGCGGCCCGGCCGGAATTCATCGAGATCGATATCGACGAGGCCACCCCAGAGGATTACCGGACCGCCCTGTCGCCCTGGTTCGATCTGCCGCGCTGTCCCGCCCTGCCCGGCAAGAAGGTTAAAAGGAAACGCGAATCCTATCTTCCCAAGCTGGAAGCGATGCTGACTGCACCCGATCCCGGCGCCGCGGTCCCAAAGGAACGGCGCGAGGCAATCGCAGAACAATTGGCTCGCTTCGCCTGCCCCGCCCGGCTTCGGCTTGAGCCTGTCGGGTTTCGGGCCTACTCGGGGCAGCTGGCTCGTTTCGACGCGGCCAAAGGCGAGATACGCGACCGTGACGGGAAGCTCTTGCCGATCCGGCGCGGCGCAGGGGGGCGGTATCACGCAGTTCCGGCATACCCCGGAATTCGCGCAACGATTTCAACGGTTAACGACATTGCCGAGGTTGCAGATCACGGCATCTACCATCTGGATATGCGACGTGTTTGCCTGGCCGGGAGCACAGAAGAGCAAGGTATCGCTCAGCCGATCATCGCCCCTAGCCGCCGTAACGGGGCTGAAAATGTGTTCCTGTGGCCGATGCCGTGGCTACACAGGTTGGGAAGCGACGGATTGCCGGGAATGCCCTTGCGCCACGAGGTAACATTCGCAGAGAAGACGGATCGCGCGATCTGGCGAGGCGGATTGTCCGGTTATGCGCCCGGTCCCGACGGGCCCGACCTGACCCGCCCGGTCAGTGATGCGATCGAGGCAGTCCTACGTGCTCAAGAAGATTCATCACAGTATATCAATGCCATGCGTGATCTGCAGGCTAGCTCTCGCGTCGCTTTCGTCGCGGCCCATGCGGATTCGCTGAACGTCGATGCAGGATTACGACCCGACAAGCGCGCTGAGAAAGCGCTGCGTAAGGCAGGATTGGCATCGCTTATCTCGCCTAAGACGGACGACGAGTTCCTGTTTTCCCATCGCTATGTCATCGCGCTTGGCAGCAATGCCGGGACCGAGGATTTCCTGGTCGCAGCGAATAGTCAATCCGTTGTTCTGAAAGAAGAAGATGGTTGGGAGCTGTTTCACTCCGGGCTGTTCCGTCCGTGGAAACACTACATTCCCCTGCAATGGGGCGCGGCGGATCTGAAGGAAAAACTGGACTGGGCGCGGGGCAATCCGGATACATGCCAAGCCATGTCGGATGCCGCGCGGAAGCTATGCGAAGAACTTGCAGATCCGGCGGGGCGGCGAATGCATCTGCAACAAGTCCTGAAGGACTATCGACGTGCTACGGGGCAAGGCGAATAGGCGCGCGCCTACCGCGCAACGCCTGCGTGCGCTGCATCTATCATCTCGTGCAACAGGAATGCGATTTACCCAGCAAATGCTGGGGATTCGGCTGTGACATCCGTGCACAGGATGTGCACAGGGCGTACACAACCTGTACACCGACTGCGCGCGTTGCGCGAGCTTCGGGATGGATTGCTCTAAAATCAATCGACCGGAATTGCATTCAGTCCCTCGGGAACACGAAAACCCGGTCGCGACGCAGCATCAGCCACATCGGAGTATCGGCAGGCGGCAGAAAGACGCCCGGCACGATGGCATTCAGCACAATGCCGCCCTGATCGGTCGTGAACTCGACCAGCGACTCCCGCCCCAGATAGCGGGCGCGTATCACCCGGGCCAGTGCCGCGGTGCCGTTTTCCGGTGTCGGGGCCGGGCCCTGACCGGCGCGGTCGAAATCGATTCTCAAGTGTTGAGGACGGATTACGATCTCCACCTCGCTGCCATCGGGAACACCGGGGGTCAGGAATTGCCCAAAGGGCGTTTCGGTCAGGGCCCCCTGCACCTCACCAGTCAATATATTGATATCACTGAAAAATGCAGCAGCCTGACGATCCACTGGCGCGTTATACAGGTTATAGGGCGCACCCTGCTGTACAATCCGCCCGTCCCGCATCAGCAGGATCTGGTCGGCCATGCGCATTGCCTCGTCCGGCTCATGCGTGACCAGCAGAACGGCGGTACCTTCCTCTTTCAACAGGGCTAGCGTTTCATCGCGAATCCCATCGCGCAAACGCTCGTCCAGGCCACTGAAGGGTTCATCCATCAACAAGACACGGGGCTGCGGTGCCAAGGCACGGACCAATGCGACGCGTTGCTGTTCTCCGCCCGACAATTCATGCGGATAGCTGTCGATATGGGATGACATCCGCACACGTTCGAGCAACTCGCCAACATGGGCACGATTGGTGGAATAGCCGCCCTTGAGCCCGAAGGCGACATTCTCGCTGACCGGAAGATGCGGAAAGAGTGCAAAATCCTGGAACATCAACCCAACAGACCGGCGTTCAGGCGGGATGTGGATATTGCCGTCGCAAACCGGCTTGCCATCCACGAAGATCCGCCCGCTATCGGGCAGGTCCACCCCTGCGACAAGCCGGAGCGTCGTGGATTTGCCGCAGCCCGAAGGGCCGAGCAGGCAAGCGACCTGTCCGGCTTCGACCGAGAACCCTACGTCATCGACGACCCGCTGCCCATCGAAGGCACGGATCAGGTTCTGAACCTCCAATCGGGGTGGCGTCGTCACGAGGTGCGCGATTCTTTCACTAAGGTTTTCATTTGCCCTAGCAGGGGCCGCATTTCACTGCAACTGTCCCGATGCCGGTATTTGTGATCACAACGCCGCATCAAATCGCTGAACCGGCATCGCCAATATTTTCCGCAGGCACCAGAAGGGTGTGCCAATCATGGTCCGGAGCAAGACGGGACAGGGCGCCCACCAGCGTCTCGGTCTCGCTGGCGGCGACCTCGGTCAAGGCGGCGGCAACAAGTTTCAACGCCTCGACGCGGGGCATATGGCGGGACAGGTGGAAACCGGCGGCCTCGGCCATCATCGCGCCGCGATCATTGGCAAATGTCGCGTCAATACGGGCCGGGCAGGGGGAAAGCGTATCGGCAAGATCATACGCCAGGCGCAACGCGGCACCGGTGCGGATGATCATATCGGGCAGGGTCTGCCATTCCAGCGCCAGGGCAGAGCCGTCGCGTTCCTGCGCGTGGATCATCGCCTGATGCAGCGTGCCTACCGCCCCGGCATTCAGACGGGCGAGGCTGACCAGCGCCTCGGCTGCGACCGGGTTGGATTTCTGCG
Organism: Paracoccus saliphilus; assembly: GCF_028553805.1. NCBI lineage: Bacteria > Pseudomonadati > Pseudomonadota > Alphaproteobacteria > Rhodobacterales > Paracoccaceae > Paracoccus > Paracoccus saliphilus. Next base: position 4,305,055 of record NZ_CP067140.1, read on the forward strand.
GCATGGTGGAAGAGCCGCCGCCGGTGCCTGCGCTGACCTCGGCGATCTCGGATTGACCCAGCAGGATCAGGTCGGCGCCGATCTTGCCGAGTGAGCCGGTGACAAGCGCCAGCCAGCCGCCAAGTTCCGCAATCGCGTCACGGGTGGCATGCCATGGAATCGATGGTGCATCCAGTTCCAGCTCGGCCGCCATCGCAGCCCGGATTTCCCCCATGCGCGGAGCAAGTGCCGCGCCGGTTCCTGCCGCACCGTAAAGCGAAACATTCAGCAGGCGCGGCCGCAACTCTGCAAGCCGGTCCAGATGCCGGATAAGCGGGGCACGCCAGACGGAGATCTTCGCGCCAAGGGTCGTCGGCGCGGCGATTTGAAAGCGCGTGCGGGCAGGAACGGGCAGGGTGGCGTGATCCGTCGCCTTGATGGCAAGCACCCGGTCCAGCGCCTTGATACGCCCCTCGATGATCGACAGGGCCTCGCGCAGTTGCAGGATCAGGCCGGTGTCCTGAATGTCTTGCGAGGTCGCCCCGAAATGGACCCATCCGGCATCATCCCCACAGGCCGCTTTCAGCGCCCCGACAACCGCCTGCGCGCCGATTCCAGCCCTCGCGGTAGGTTCTGTCAGACTGGCGGGGGCAGGATGCAGCGCCTCTGCGGTCGTGGAGATGGCCTGTGCGGCGTCCTTGGGGATGATGCCGAGCCGCCCCTGCACCCGCGCCAATGCGGCCTCGGACAGCAGCATGGCGGCGATCTGGGCAGAGGCGCCCATCACACCGCCCAGTTCCTCGTCGCCAAACAGCCCGTCGGTCAGCATCATGCGGCACGCAATCCCAGAATCTCTCTTGCCTGGGCGCAGCTTGCCACGGGACGCCGATACTTGTCACATAGTTCCACCGCACGACGCACCAGCGCCGCATTCGAAGGGGCAAGGGTGTCACGGTCCAACCGCACATTGTCCTCCAGCCCCGTGCGCGCATGCCCGCCCGCGGAAATCGCCCATTCGTTCAGCACGATCTGGTTGGCGCCGATCCCGGCGGCGCACCACGGCGCATCCTCTCCAAACAGGCGTTTGACCGTGTGAACGTAGAAATCGAACACTTCGCGATCCACCAGCATGGCATTTTTGACGCCCATCACGAATTGCACATAGGGGGTTTCGCTGATCCGGCCATCCTTGTGCATCTTTGCGGCCTGAAAGATATGGGACAGATCGAATGCCTCGATCTCTGGCTTGACCTCATATGCGACCATTTCCGAGGCCAGCCAGTCCACCAGATCGGGCGGGTTTTCATAGACCCGCGTCGGGAAATTGTTCGACCCGACGGAAAGCGAGGCCATGTCCGGGCGCAGGGGCAGCATTCCCCCACGCGCCTGTCCGGCCCCCGAGCGGCCACCCGTCGACAACTGCACGATCATGCCGGGGCAGTGTTTCTCGATCCCATCTTTCAGCGCGGCAAAGCGGTCGGGATCGCTGGTCGGTTTGCCGTCATCGTCGCGGACATGGCAATGGGCGATGCTCGCGCCGGCCTCGAATGCCTCATGCGTGGATTCGATCTGTTCGGTCACGGTGATCGGAACCGCCGGGTTGTTTTCCTTGGTCGGAAGCGAGCCGGTGATGGCCACGCAGATGATGCAGGGATTGGTCATGATCGGCCTCAGATATCGAAGAAGACGGTTTCGTTATCGCCTTGCAGGCGGATGTCAAAGCGATAGACTGGGATGCCGTCGCGATCCGAACGCTGCGCGATCAGGGTGGCGCGGCGGTGTTCCCATTCGATCAGGTTGAACACCGGATCAACGGCATTCGACTGTTCCTCATCGCTGAAATACATTCGCGTATTCAGCCCGATATTGATCCCGCGCGAAACGATCCACAGGTTGATATGCGGTGCCATCATGCGACCGTTGCGGCCCATCACGGCGCCCGGCTTGACGGTGTCAAAGCCCCATTCACCGGTCTCGAAATCGGTGATCACGCGACCCCAACCGCGAAAGCCCTCCTCGACCGGGCCGCCGCCTTCGGGATGGGCGTAGTGCCCGTCGGCATTGGCCTGCCAGACCTCGACCAGCGCATCCTTGACCGGCGAGCCCATGCCGTCGATCACCAGCCCCTCGACCCGGATACGCTCGCCCCTGGCATTCGGGCCGGCAATGTCCCGGCCCAGTTCCTGCCCGTAGATGTCGAAACCCGCAGCCCCCGGTGCAAGGCCAATATGGACATAGGGGCCAGCGGTCTGTGAGGCGGTCTCGCGCAGGTAATCCAGCTTCTGCGGCATGTTCAGTTCCCCTCCAGCCGGTTCTCGAACAGCGTCGAGCGGCGGCCCCTCAGCACGATATCGAACTTATAGGCGATAGCGTCGAGCGGGATCGTGGCGTTCAGGTCTAATCTGGCGATCAACTGTTCGATCGCGTCGGGGTCCGGGATGGTCTTGACGATTGGGCAATGCGGAATCAGCGGGTCGCCTTCGAAATAAAGCTGGGTAATCAGCCGCTGCACGAATGCCGAACCGAAAACCGAAACATGAATATGCGCAGGCCGCCAGCTATTGACCCAGTTCCGCCAAGGGTAGGCGCCCGGCTTGATAGTGCGGAAGAAATAATAACCGTTCTCGTCGGTCAATACCCGCCCGCAGCCGCCAAAATTCGGATCGAGCGCACCGAGATAGCTGTCCTTCTTGTGGCGATACCGCCCCGAGGCATTGGCCTGCCAGATCTCTACCAGCGTGTTGGGGACCGGGCGGGCATTCTCGTCCAGCACCCGGCCATGCAGGATGATCCGCTCTCCCACCGGGTCGGCATCCTTGGCGTAGTTGCGGACCAGATCGTTGTCGAGCGGGTCGATATCGCTATGGCCGAATGTCGGACCGGTGATCTCGCTGACGGAGTTCTGCAATGAAATCAGCGAATAACGCGGGCTGCGCGCTGTCGTCGTCTTGTAATCCGGGGTCAGCGCAGGGGGATGCAGAGTCCGGTCGCGCTGGTAATATTCGGCTGGCTTCATCGGCTGGCCTCCTCTTGCATGTCCATTTCGGCATAGGTCTGCTTTGCCAGTTTCAGCGCATGGTTGGCGCGCGGCACACCGGCATAGATGGCGACATGCTGAAACGCCTCCAGCACATCTCGCCGGGACGCGCCGGTGCGGGCGGTGGCGCGTATATGCATCGGGATCTCCTCGAAATTCCCGGTCGCCGCCAGAAGCGCCAGGGTCAGCATCGAGCGCTCCCGGCGGCTGATCCCGTCGCTTGCCCAGACCGTTCCCCAAGCAGAATTGGTGATCAGGTCCTGGAAAGGCCGGTCGAATTCGGTCTTGTTCGCCTCGGCGCGGTCAACATGGGCATCCCCCAGCACTTCGCGGCGGGCCTGCATACCTTCGGCGTAACGGTCAGACATGGCCGACCTCCTTGAGAAAACGGGTCAGGATATCGGCATAGGTGGCGGGCGCCTCGACGCAGGGCAGGTGGCCCGCGCCCGAAATCACGTCCATCCGCGCCCCGGCAATCAGATTGGCGGTGGATTTGACAAGATCGGGCGGGGTCGCGCCGTCCAGATCCCCCGCGATAAGGTGGGTGGGCAGGTCGAGACGCGCCGCCGCCTCGCGCAGATCCGCGGCGGCAATCGCTTCGCAACAGGCAATATATCCGCCGACCGGCTGGCGTTCGAGCATCCGCTTCCAGGGCGCCGCTGCCCCCGAGGCCCGGAAATCAGGCGAGAACCAGCGTTCCATCGTCGCCGGGCCGATGCTTGGCAGGCCATTTTGGCGAATTGCGGCGATACGATCCTGCCACATGGCACTATCGCCGATTTTTGCCGCACTGTTCGATATGACCAGCGCCCGAAGCAATTCGCCGTGACGCATGGCGAGAGACTGCCCGATCAGCCCGCCGATGGAGAGGCCGACGAACACCGCATCCGACAGGCCCAGATGCCGGATCAACCCGGCCGCGTCATCGGCAAGTTGGTCGATGCTATAGGGGCCGGGTGTTTCCCCGGACAGGCCATGTCCGCGCTTGTCGTATCGCACCAGTCGCAATCCTTCCGGCAAATGGGGCAGCAGTACATCCCATAGCCGGAAATCCGTTCCGAGCGAGTTGGCGAATACCAGCGCCGGGCCGTGCTTGGGTCCGTGATCGGCGTAATGCAGATCCACTCCGTTCACATTCGCTGTCAGCATCAGTAAGGCAACCCCACATAGTTTTCCGCGAAAGCCCGTTGCTGCGCCTCGTTGTCGCGCAGGAAGGCGATATCGGCCTGCTGCATCTTGAGATCGAAGCGGCTTTGATCCGGGTATCGGTGCAGCAACCCGCTGAACCACCAGCTGAAGCGCTCGGCCTTCCAGACCCGCAGCAGCGCCCGCTCAGAGTAGCGGTCGATGCCTTCGCTGTCGCCCTCTTCGTAGAACTGGCGCAAACCGTTATACAGGTAGTGGACATCGCTGGCCGCCGTGTTCAGCCCCTTGGCACCGGTGGGCGGTACGATATGGGCTGCGTCCCCGCACAGGAAAAGCCGGCCCCATCGCATCGGTTCGGTCACGAAGGAACGCAAAGGAGCGATGGATTTCTCGATGCTCGATCCGGTGATCAGGTGCTCGGCCACATCTGCGGGTATGCGGCGCTTGAGCTCCTGCCAGAAGGCGGCATCGGTCCAGTCCTCGGGGTGATCCGACAAGGCGCATTGGACGTAATAGCGCGACAGGTTTTCATTGCGCATCGAGCAGAGTGCGAAACCGCGCTCGGAATTGGCATAGATCAGTTCGTGATGCACCGGTGGCGTGCGGGACAGAACTCCGAGCCAGCCGAATGGATAGGTCTTCTCGTATTCCCGCCGCACCCTCAGCGGGATGGCCTGGCGGCTGATGCCGTGGAAGCCATCGCAGCCCGCCACGAAATCGCAGTCGATGCGATGCTCCTGGCCGTTCTGCTGATAGGTGACGAATGGCCGGTCGCTTTCTGCGTCGTGGATCGCGACATGATCCACCTCGAACTCCGTGTTCGCACCTGCCGCCTCGCGTGCGTCATAAAGGTCATGCGTCACTTCGGTCTGGCCGTAGACGATCACCGGCGTGCCCGTCAGACGCTTGAAATCAATATGGAACATCTCGCCAGCAACGGCGATTTGGGTGCCGTCATGGACATGGCCCTCGCGATGCAGCCGGTCAGCGACCCCCGCTTCTTCCATCAGCCGCACGAAACCGGTTTCCAGCACCCCTGCCCGAATCCGGCCCAGCACATAGTCACGGGTCTTGCGCTCCAGTACTACCGCATCGATCCCTCGGCGATGCAAAAGCTGACCCAGCAACAGGCCAGACGGCCCGCCACCGATGATGGCAACCTGTGTGCGCATGATGTCCTCCTGTCGACCAGAGGATCACATATGGAAATCACCAAGTAAAATGAGATAATTGTCGATATAGTTACCAAATTGGGAAATTATGGACCGCCGCATCAAGATCCGCCATTTGCAGGCCCTGACCGAGATCGTCAGGCAGGGGAGTTTGAAACGCGCGGCAGAACGATTGTTCCTGACCCAACCCGCCATTTCCCGGACACTGTCCGAACTGGAGGACATCATCGGCGCCGAATTGCTGACCCGCAATCGAAGTGGCGTGGCGCTGACACCGCAGGGAGAGTTCTTTCACGGCTTCGCGCAGAGCAGCCTGTCGGCGCTGGAACAGGGGCTGGCGGGAATCGACGAGGCCGGGCGCGAGGGTGCGATGCAGCTGCGGGTCGGCGCGTTGCCATCGGTAGCGGCACGGCTGATGCCAGAGGCGGTGACACAGCTTGCCGCACTGGCGCCGGAAATACGGCTGACCATCGCAGATGGCTCGCATGAGCATCTGACCGGCTTGCTGCGTTCCGGCGATCTGGATCTGGTGATCGGCAGGCTGGGCGCGCCTGAAACCATGCGTGGTCTCAGTTTCACCCAGCTTTATCTCGAAGAGGTCGCGATCGTGGTGCGTCCGGGTCACCCGATCCTTTCCGATCCAGATCTGCGCCGGATTGTCGATTGGCCGGTGATCTATCCCGCACCCTGGGCAGCGATCCGGCCTCTTGTCGAGCGGTTGCTGATTGCCGAAGGCATTCCCATGCCCGCAAGGCGGATCGAAACAGTATCGGGCGCATTTGGGCGCGCCTATCTGCCGGGTAGCGACGCGATCTGGTTCATCTCTGCCGGAGTGGTGGCACGCGAGATAGAGCAGAGGCAGCTGGTCCGCCTGCCGGTCGCCACCAGTTCAACCGAGGGACCGGTCGGATTGATGGCTCGTGCCGAGCAGACTGAGACCACGGCACGACAATTGTTTGTGCAAGCCGTGGGGCGTGCTGTGTCGCAGCTGGAACTCGCGTGATGCCGAGGGCATGAGCCTGACCAGACACATAGACGTGACTTAGAATATTCTGCGGGTCGGGTAGGTTTCAGGCATGAAACATGTTGCCGCTTTGATATTCTGCCTCTTGCCATTGCCGGTCCTTGCCGATGCGCCGATCATCGAAAACGTTCAGGCTGAAAGGCAGGGTGATAGCTGGCATTTCAACGTCACCGTATCCCACCCCGATACCGGGTGGGAGCATTATGCCGATGCCTGGCGGGTTCTGGACATGGATGGAAACGAGCTTGGCCTGCGAATCCTTGCCCATCCGCATGTGGCCGAACAGCCATTCACACGCTCCTTGAGCGGTGTCGATATTCCGGAAGATGTCACGGCAGTCGAGATCGAGGCTCGGTGCCTCGTGGACGGCTGGTCCGGTGTCAGGACCAAGGTAGAGCTCGACTAAGCCGAGAGTAAAGACGCCGGCCCCGGATTTTCCGAGGCCGGCGTCGATCTCACAATCAGATCAGCGCGATGCCCTGAGAATGCGTTCGACCACCTTCTCGGCAGCCTCTTCGGCAGTCAGTTCAACCGTGTTCACGATCAACTCGGCGGTTTCGGGCTCTTCATAGGGGCTGTCGATGCCGGTGAAGTTCTTCAACTCGCCCGAACGCGCCTTCTTGTACAGCCCCTTGACGTCACGCTCTTCGGCCACCTCCAGCGGGGTATCGACATATACCTCGAGGAACTCACCATCGGCCATCAGATCGCGCACCATCCGACGCTCGGACCGGAAGGGCGAGATGAAGGCCGTCAGCACGATCAGCCCGGCATCGGTCATCAGGCGCGCCACCTCGCCGACGCGGCGGATGTTTTCCACCCGGTCGGCATCGGTAAAGCCCAGGTCGCGGTTTAGCCCGTGACGAACATTGTCGCCATCCAGAAGGAAGGTGTGCTTGCCAAGGGCATGCAGCTTCTTCTCGACGATATTGGCGATGGTTGATTTGCCCGAACCAGACAGACCCGTGAACCAGACCACGGCAGCCTTCTGGTTCTTGAGGGCGGCGTGGGCGTCGCGGTCCACATCGACAGCCTGCCAGTGGATGTTCTGGCTGCGGCGCAGGGCGAAACGGATCATGCCCGCCGCGACCGTCGCATTGGTCAGCCGGTCGATCAGGATGAAGCCGCCCAGATCGGGGTTCTGATCATAGGCCTCGAACGGAATCGCCCGGTCGGTCGAGATATTGACCACGCCGATGGCATTCAGCCCCAGGGTCTTGGAGGCCAGTTGTTCCATCGTGTTGACGTTCACCTCGTATTTCGGCTCGGTGACCGTCGCAGTGACACTTTGGGTGCCGATCTTCAGGATATAGGGACGGCCCGGCAGCATTTCCTCTTCGGACATCCAGACCAGCGTGGCTTCGAACTGGTCGGCAACCTCGCAGGGCTCGTCCGACTTGACGATCACATCGCCGCGCGAACAGTCGATCTCGTCCTCGAAGGTCAGCGTGATGGATTGTCCGGCAACCCCCTGGTCGAGATTTCCATCGAAGGACACGATGGACTTGACCTTGGTGGTCTTGCCCGAAGGCAGAACCCGGATCGGATCGCCCGGACGCACTACGCCCGCGCCGATCTGTCCGGCAAAACCGCGGAAGTCGAGATTCGGACGATTTACCCACTGCACCGCCATGCGGAAAGGATGATCCTGCAACCGCGCTTCGCTGATCGGGGCGTCTTCCAGATGGCCCAGCAAGGTCGGGCCCTGGAACCATTCCATGTTCGGGCTCTTGCTGACGATATTGTCGCCTTTCAGCCCCGAGATCGGGATCGGCTGGAAGCTTTCCATACCGATCTGCTTGGCGAAATGCGAATAATCGCTGACGATTTCATAGAACCGCTCGGCCGAGTAATCGACCAGGTCCATCTTGTTCACCGCCAGCACCACGTTGCGGATGCCAAGCTGGTTCACCAGGTAGCTGTGCCGCCGAGTTTGGGTCAGCACACCCTGACGCGCATCGATCAGGATAACGGCCAGATCGGCGGTCGAGGCGCCGGTGACCATGTTACGGGTATACTGTTCATGCCCCGGCGTGTCGGCGACGATGAATTTCCGCTTGTCCGTCGCGAAGAAGCGATAGGCGACATCAATGGTAATGCCCTGCTCGCGCTCGGCTGCGAGACCGTCGACCAGAAGCGCGAAATCGATCTCGCCCGACTGCGTGCCGACATTCTTGGAATCGCTTTCAAGGCTGGCAAGCTGATCCTCGAAGATCATCTTGCTGTCATAGAGCAACCGCCCGATCAGCGTCGATTTGCCGTCATCCACCGAACCGCAGGTGATGAAGCGCAGCATGGTCTTGTGCTGATGCTTCAACAGATAGGCGTCAATGTCCTCGGCAATCAGCGAGTCCGTGACATAAACGGGGTCTTTGGTATCAAGGGTCATCAGAAATACCCCTCCTGCTTCTTCTTCTCCATCGAGGCGGATTGATCATGATCAATCGCGCGCCCCTGCCGTTCCGAAGTGGTGGTCAGCAGCATTTCCTGAATGACCTCGGGCAGGGTGCTTGCCTCGGACTCGACCGCGCCCGTCAGAGGATAGCAGCCGAGCGTGCGGAAACGCACCGATTTCATCTGCGGTTCTTCGCCCTCGCGCAGCGGGAAGCGGTCGTCATCGACCATGATCAACAGCCCGTCACGCTCCACCACCGGGCGAGGTTCCGAGAAATACAGCGGCACGATCTCGATATTCTCGAGATGAATGTATTGCCAGATATCCAGTTCGGTCCAGTTCGACAGCGGGAAGACGCGGATCGATTCTCCCTTGGCCTTGCGGGTGTTATATTGCCGCCACAATTCAGGGCGCTGGTTCTTGGGATCCCAACGGTGATTGGCCGAACGGAACGAGAAGATGCGCTCCTTGGCGCGCGATTTCTCTTCGTCACGGCGGGCACCGCCAAAGGCCACGTCGAAGTTATACTTCGTCAGTGCCTGTTTCAGACCGTCGGTCTTCCACATGTCGGTGTGAAGGCTGCCATGATCGAACGGGTTAATTCCCTTCTCTACGGCTTCGGGATTGTGATGCACGATCAGCTTCATGCCTGCATCTTCGGCGGCACGATTGCGCAGATCATACATGGCGCGGAACTTCCATGTCGTATCGACATGCAGGAGCGGAAAGGGCGGCGGGGCCGGATAAAAGGCCTTCTTCGCCAGATGCAGCATGCAGGCAGAATCTTTTCCAACGGAATACAGCATGACGGGGTTGTCGGCATTGGCCACAACCTCGCGCATAATATGAATACTTTCAGCTTCGAGACGCTGCAAATGGGTCAGCGTGGCCGGGCTGATTTCAGTGTCAGTGGCAGGCTGGGTTGTCATGGCTATGAACTCATTTCTTATACGGGGTGGCATTTGGCAGATCTCGGCGGCAATACCAAGAGGGGCGGCGGAATAACGCCCAACATTCTGGTGATCTGCGCCAGGGTCAGGCGATTTTCCCATGTATTCAGACTGTGCAAGAACAAAAGCCGTGATGATCCCGTCCGCCGGGCGCAGACCGTGGTTCAACCAAAGCGCCTGACATCGATTCCACCTTCAACCAATGCATGCCGCACCCCTGCCGCCATCGCCACGGCTTCGGACGAATCACCATGCACACAAATCGTATCGATGCGGCAGGAGATCCGCTTTCCACTACCGGTGATGATCGCACTTTCTCGAACCATCTGCACCATGCGCTGCCCTGCATCTGCAGGGTCATGCAACACCGCACCGGGTTGGCTACGGTCGACCAGTGAAGCATCGTCGTTATAGGCGCGGTCAGCAAAGATTTCGCCCGCATATGCCGCTCCGAGATCGCGCGCAGCGGCCTCCATCCCGGTGCCCGCCAACACCACGAGGATCAAGTCCGGATCGACCTTCAATGCCGCCTCGTAACATGTCCGTGCGATGTCGGGCTCATCGGTCGCCATGTTCGACAACGCGCCATGCAGCTTGAGGTGCCGAATCTCGGCCCCTGCCGCGCGGGCGATACCCTGCGCCGCCCCCAGTTGATAGGCGACCATATTGGCGAGCTCCTCAGCGCCAAGCCGAATGCGGCGGCGACCGAAGCCCTGCAGATCGGCAAAACCCGGATGCGCTCCGATACCCACGTCCTTCGCGTGGGCACGGGTCATGGTCCGGGCCATTACATCCGGGTCTCCGGCATGAAAACCGCAAGCGATATTGGCCGAAGTCACGATATCCAGCAGGGCGGCATCTTCGCCCATCTTCCACGGCCCGAAGCTTTCGCCCATATCCGAGTTCAGGTCGACGCGCATCATCGTTCCTCCAATTCGTCCCCCGCAGTGACACCGCCGATCAGTTGAAAACCCAACAGGTCGGTTATCATTGCCGGGTCGCGGACCAGCGGACGACAGCGGGCTACAGCGGTCCGCACTTGCTGCCTCTCGGTCTGCCAAAGCCTGTCGGCCTCGTCCAGCGCTATCCTCTGGAACCGCAACTTCGTGCCGGGAGCAGCCTGTGCCGCGATTGGCAAGTCAATGGGAATGATCGTACCGAGACGAGGATATCCGCCGATGGTCTGGCATTCGGCCAGCAAGACGAAAGGTACACCGTCGCCGGTCATCTGCAGATCACCCGGCCCGATCAAGTCCGAGGCAAGACCCGCGGCATGTTCCGACGCAAATCCGCGATCGGCATCGAACCTTACGCCCTGCCGGTTTCCACGATCAGAGCGGGTGAATTCGGTTTCGAAGAAGGCGCCAAGCACGTCATCGGCGAACAGTCCGGTTTGCGGCCCATCGATCACCCTGACCTTGCCGCCATTGAACCTCGCGACCGGATCGATCACCCGTGGCGGCGCATCCGGGCAGGGATCGGGGCCGGTCAGCAGAGCGCCTGGCGCCAGAGGCGAGAAAATACCGATACTCAGATGCGCAGCCTGGCTGCCCAGCCATTCATCGCTTGCCATTCCGCCGCCTGGAGTCAGGTAACCATAGCTTCCTGCCTGCACTCCACCGATATGCAGAATCTGTCCCGGTTTCACCGAATGCGACGCATGCCAGCGCAGTGGCACCCCGTCCAACGTCGCCACCATCGGCGCACCGGTCAAGGCGATACGCATTGGCTGCTCGACCTCGAACAGGCCGCCCGCGCCCGCCATTTCGATTCCCGATAGCGGCTCATCAGCCCCTAGCAGGACCGCGGCCTCGATCAACGCCTGCCGGTCCACGGCACCGCCGCGCGACAGGCCCTTGGCCAGATGCCCCGAACGCCCCATGTCCTGAACCGTCAAGATCCCGTCAGCGCGACGCAAGAGCAAAGAGGTCATCGCAGCACCTCGAGCTGCGCACCGCCGAGACCATCGGCCTTCTGCTCCAGCGCTTCGATCTCGGACACGGAAACGCGTGCAAAGCGGATCGCATCGCCCGCCCGCAACGGCATCGGCGTATCGCGTTCGGGGCGAAAGCTGCGAAAGGCGCTGCGTCCGACCTGCCGCCAGCCGGTCGCGGAGGCCGCGCCGAACATCACGATCTGCCGCACGGCGACAACGACAGCGCCCGCCGGAACCGTCGGCGTCAACTCGGATTGGCGCGGTAGATCCCATGCCTCTGGCAAAAGGCCGATATAGGGTTGACCAGGGGCAAAGCCGATTACCAGAACCCGTAATTCCGTCTCGCAAATCTGGCGAATGGCTGCATCGGGGCTGCAACCCACCGCCTGCGCCACCTCGGAAAGCTGCGGACCGTCTGCATCACCAAATGCCACCGGAATGGTCCAGCGCCGCGCGGAGTCAGGAATATCGAGCGGTCCCTGCATGATTTGCCGCGCACGCGCCAACATCTCCTTGGCCAAGACATCCCGCTGCGTTCTCGCCGGGTCGAAACGCAGCAACACGGATACAAGCCCCGGTGCAATCTCGACTGTCCCGGAGGGGGTTCGGTGCTCCAAATCGGCGGCCAAAAGCTGTGTGGCCGTCATTGCCCCGGACTCTGGCGTCAGGGCAAAACGCAGCAGCACCCCATCCACTCCGGCCCAAAACACTCGGGGATCAGGCTTTGCTGAGATGTCAGTTTCACATTCCATCAAAAGTCCTCGGGCGCCTGCCGGGTTCAGAGCGCGTTGCGCGGCATCGGAAGCTCGCCCCGGTTATACGGCCCCCAATCCTCGATATCGGGATAGAATTGCCGCCGCCACGCGCGCACTCGCGGGTTCATCCGCCGCCGCCACCAAGGCGGAACCATGGCCACGAAGGTCATCGCCGGGTATCCCAGAGGCAGCTGGGGTGCCTCATCCTCGCCATATGTCTGTAACAGCGGAAACCGCCGATCCGGTTTGTAATGATGATCCGAGTGGCGCTGCAGGTTGATCAGCAGCCAGTTCGAGCCCGTATGCGACGCGTTCCAACTGTGCCGGGGCAGGATTCGCTCATACCGGCCATCGCCCAGATAGCGCCGGGTCAGCCCATAATGTTCCACATAATTCGTCAATTCGAGTTGCCAGACGGCGATGAAGGCCTGGAACATGAACAGCAGCAACCCCTGCCAGCCGCCTAACAGCAATGCCAGCATCAGCATCGCCGCCTGTATTGCCGCATAGCGCCAGAACGGGTTGCGCCGATCAAACGGTCCCTTTCCGCCACGCGCCAGAAAACGCGTTTCGGCCCGCCAGGCACTCTTTGGGCCATCGCGCAACACCCGCCAGAAGAAGCGAAAGAAGCCTTCGTTGTAGCGGGCAGAAACCGCGTCACGGGGCGTCGCGACCCATGAATGATGAACCAGGAGATGCTCTGTCCGGAAATGCGAATAGAGGACCGACCCCAAGAGCAGATCGCCCAGCCATCTCTCCAGCACGGTTTTCTGGTGCAAGAGCTCATGCGCATAGACGATGCCGACCGAACCCGACAGCACCCCGATGCCAAAGAACAGGCCAAGCGTTTCCAGCCCTGACAGATGCCCAGAGGACGTCACATACCAGATCACACCGAAAATCGTCGCGAATTGCAGCGGGAACCAGACGATCGTGACCGCACGGTGCCAGAATAACTGTGCGAGGCCGGTTTCCGTGTCGGGATTATCCTCGTTCAGCCCCAGAACACCATCCAGCGCCGTGGTCAGATACCACGCATATGCGGGCAGAAGCATCCACCACAGCCCACCCTTCACGGCAGCCAGCGCGACCAGGGGCGGCATGACAACCGACATCCAGAATGGAGCCGCTGCGGGCAGGGTATTTGGTGATTTGCTGCTCATGGTCGCGATATTACGCCACGATTTCCGCGCGCGCCACATCCCAGACCTTGCGCATCAACCCCGGCAACCCGTTTCGGTCAATTTGCCGCAGGGAAACGAAATGCCCGCGCTCCGGGCGGCCGTCCAGATCACCAAGCAGCACACGCAACGACAGGTTGAAATGCGTGAACACATGCCGCACCTCACCGATCTCTCGCCAATCGGCTTTGCCGGGCGGCGGCAAGTCGCGTCCATCCCATCCGGCAGAGGGGAAGGCCAGCATGCCGCCCAGCAGACCTTTGACCGGACGCTCTTCCAGCAGCAGGCTTTCCCCTTGCCGGGCCACCCACACGATACCGCTCCGGTTCGGTTTAGCGGTTTTCGGAGCCTTGCGTGGAAGATCTGCCGCGATCCCCCGCCGGCGCGCTTCGCATTCGTCGATCAGAGGGCAAACCCCACAAACCGGATTACGTGGAACACAAATCGTCGCGCCAAGGTCCATCATTGCCTGAGCGTAATCCCCCGGCCGTTCTTGCGGAGTCAGTCTTTCAGCCAGTGCGATCAACTCGGGCTTTGCTGCGGGCAACGGCGTTTCAACCGCAAATAGCCGGGCTACGACCCGCTCGACATTGCCGTCGACAACCGTTTCATCTGCATCATAGGCGATCGCAGCGATAGCGGCCGAGGTATAAGGGCCGATGCCCGGCAATGCCTGCAACCCCTCTCGGGTCGTCGGAAAACCGCCCGCATCCGACACGATGCGTGCACAAGCCAGAAGATTGCGGGCACGAGCGTAATAGCCCAGCCCGGCCCATTCGGCCATCACATGTGCGTCCTCTGCCGCGGCCAGGTCATCGACGGTAGGCCAAAGGCTGGTGAAACGCTCGAAATAGGATTTCACGGCAGCGACCGTGGTTTGCTGCAGCATCACCTCGGACAACCAGACGCGGTAGGGATCGGCCGTATCGCCACCCGGAGGAATACGCCATGGCAGGGACCGCGCATGCCGGTCATACCATTTCAGAATCTGCTGTCCGATCACCTTGCTGTCACGCAATTTTCAGAACTCCATCCTTTCGGCGCGCTTTCATCTGGGGCTCCTGCTGGTTAAGGATGTGTATGTGATAACCGATCAGGCAGGCATGGCCCAGACACCGCAGCGCCAACAAAAACGGACAAACCGTCGCAAAAGAGGCTTTGAAGCGGCCTCTAGCCTGCTGGCGCAGCGCGTCCAGAAAGCCGCGGAAGGCCGGGGCTTTGCCGTCACCCGCCTGCTGACCCATTGGCCAGAGATCGCTGGCGAGCAATTGGCACGGGCAACCCGCCCGATCCGGATCAGCCACAGCCGGGGCGGGTTCGGTGCCACCTTGACCCTGTTGACCTCGGGGCCTGCCGCGCCCATGGTCGAAATGCAGCTTCCGCAACTTCGCGAACGTGTCAACGCCTGCTACGGCTATAACGCGATACAGAAGATCGTGCTGACTCAAACGGCCGCGACCGGCTTTGCCGAAGGGCAGGCGCAATTCACCCCTGCACCACCACGCATCGCAACACCCCCGGACCCGCAGGCAGAAGCCCGGGCCCATAAGGTTGCCGCGCAGTTTGAGGATCCTCATCTGGCCGAGGCAATGGCCCGGCTGGCACTGAACCTCTCTTCCCGAAAAAACCGAAAGGACTCTTGATGTTCATCCGTTCTGTTGCTGCCGCGCTGGCGCTATCGCTGGCCTCACCTGCTCTGGCCCAGGACGCCACGGCGACCGGGGAAACCGAAGCCAGCGAAGCGCAAACCGTTCCCGATATCGCGCTTGGAGCCGAAGATGCACCACTGACCATCGTCGAATATGCCAGCTTCACCTGTGGCCATTGCGCGAATTTTCACGATCAGAACTGGCCAAAGCTGAAATCCGAATATGTTGATACGGGCAAGGTTCGCTTTATCCAGCGGGATGTCTATTTCGATGCTGTCGGGTTGTGGGCCGGGATTCTCGCCCGCTGCGGAGGCGACGACAAATACTATGCCGTCTCGGACATGTTGTTCGACGAACAAAAGAAATGGCTTGAAGGCGACTCGGGCGAACAGATTGCCGCGAACCTGCGCAAGATCGGTCTGAAGGCAGGAATGGACGAAGAGCAGATGACCGCTTGCTGGGATGACAGCGCCAAGGCCGAAAGCCTGATCGCGACCTTCCAGCAGAACACCACTGCCGATGAGATCGAGGCCACACCGACCTTCATCATCGGCGGTGAGAAAGTGCAGAACCAGCCTTGGGACGAGCTGAAGAAGATCATCGACGACAAGCTCGCCGAAGCTGACACCGCTGCGGAATAGAATGGGCGGTCGGGTTTCGACCCGTCGCCAGTGACATTCGTGATATGAAGTCCAAGTGAACCGGTGCGACCAGTCCAGAGTCGCGCCGGTTTCTTGTTTCTTGGCTAGCTCCCGGCCTGTCGCTCTCGGTGAAAGACATAGATACCCGAACCAAGAATGATCGCGGTTCCCAACCATGTCAGCGCATCGGGAAAATCGCCGAAGACGACCAGCCCCACGATGGTCGCGCCAACGATCTCGAGATATTGGAAAGGTGCCAGCAAGCTGGCCTCGACCTTGCTGAAGGCATGGGTAATCAGAAGGAAGGTCAGCGCCAGCAGCCCGCCCGCGCAGATCAGGGCCGGGAATATCCAGCGGGGGGCCTCGGTCAACGATGTGGCCTTCTGACCCAGCATCATGCTGCCCGCATAAAGGACGCACAGCCCGATCGCCGCGCAAAACGTCGCCCCAATTTGAAGTGTCAAAGCCGAATGATCGCGAGTTGCATGGCGTAGCAGGATCATGTTCAACGCATAGGCGATGGCCGCGCCTACCGGAAACAGCGCTACGGGTCCGAAGATCGCAAAATTCGGGCGGATCACGATCAGCGCACCGATCAAACCCACGCCAACTGCCACGAAGCGGCGAGGTCCTGGCCGCTCGCCCAGAAATGGCCACGCTAGCAGGGTCAGCAGCAAGGGTTCGATGAAGAAGATCGCGATGGCCGTCGCTATAGGCATCTTTTGAAAAGCGCTGACCAGGCAAATCATCGTCACCGCGAAGAGGGCACCCGAGATCAACGCCGGCCATGACAGCAGCGCGCCCCTGAGACGGTGCCGCCACAGGATCGCGACGGGTAGGAAGAACAACGCCTGCATCGCGATGCGCCAGACGCTCACCTCGAAGGGCGAGGCAATCCCGGTCAGCAGCTTGGCAATGGCGTCACCCACCGGCAGCAGCCCCATCGCCGCAATCATGGCCAGCATTCCCTCGCGGGCGTCCCGCCCGGTATCCCTTGGCATTGTCTCGATCATGGACCCTCCTGGCCCGAGCGATAGCATAGCCCTGCGAGGAGGTCAGGATCTGTTTCGGATTAAAATTTGCGAAGCACTCTCAATGCCTTGCATTACCGCATGTCGGTCAAAGATCGCCGTCGCCTGCCTCGGTCAGGTTGCCTTTCAGTCTACCCCGTGCTAATCGGCAAATAATGGCCGAGAGAGATCATAACAGCTCTCAAGTGCTTCAAGGCGCTTTGACGCGGCAAACGGCCGCGCCGGGTTTTGTGGTATCCTCCTCCTACCGTTTTCACCGACCGGACAGCGGCACATCGCTGCGTCCGGCCATCAGTATCATGACAAGCTGAAGGATAGATCATGCTCAGAATGACCTCGATCGCCGCGATTGCCGCGGCCGGATGCTTTTTCTCACTCCCCGCGAATGCGCAGGAAGGCGATAGCCAGTGCGGCGATGTTTCCATCGCGCAAATGAACTGGGCCGCCGCCGAGGTGACCACGGAAGTCGCCAAGTTCATGCTGGAACAGGGCTATGACTGCAACGTTTCGTTGGTGAAATCCGATACCATCCCCGCGATCACCTCGGTCGCGGAGAATGGCGAACCCGACGTCGTCACCAACCTGTGGCTCAACTCGGCCGGCGACGCCTATACGAAGCTGGAAGACGAAGGCAAGATGGAGCGCCTGACCAGCGTTCTGGACCCCGGCGGGATCGAAGGATGGTGGGTCACCACCGCCATGGCCGAGGAACATCCCGAACTGACCACCATCGAAGGGATCATGGAAAATCCCGACCTGGTCGGCGGGCGCTTTAATAACTGTCCCGATGGCTGGGGCTGCCGGGTGGTGAGCGACAATCTCGTACGCGCATTGAATCTGGAAGAGTCCGGCATCGAAGTGTTCAACCACGGTTCCGGCGAAACGCTGGCCTCGTCGATGGGTGCCGCTTCTACCGATGGCGAGCCATGGTTCGGCTATTACTGGGGTCCGACCGTGCCGATGGGCAAATACGACATGACCCGCGTGAAGTTGGGCGAATATGACGAAGCGAAGTTCGAGCCGCTGCAGAATCCGGATACGCCCGATCCGCAGGTCTCGGATTTCCCGGCCGCGCCGATCCTGACCTCGGCCACCACGGAATTCGTGGAAAGCAACCCGGAAATCACCGAGTTCTTCCGCAACATGAGTTTCAAGACAGAAACCATGAGCGGTCTGCTGGCCTGGCAGGACGAGAACTCGGCCTCTGCCGAGGAAGTCGCGGTGCATTACATCACCGAAAACCCCGACGAGTGGCAGGACTGGTTGTCTGATGCCGCGCGCGAAAAACTTTCGACGCTGGTTGAACAAGACTGATCGGAATCATCCGATGAGAAGGGAGGACGGCGTCGGGGGTCGGCGCCGTCCTTTGCAATCTGTCAAGGTGGACGGGCAGGCGGCCCGGGAGTTTCATGGCAACATATGATGGCGTATTCGACAGTCTGGGACTGCGGGAATGGTGCGATGGCGGCGGGAGCGGCGAAGGCCCGATGTCGATGGCCGAATTGCTGGCCCGTAGCAGAGGAGAATCAGGTGGCGGAGGTGATAGCGCTTCGCTTTGGGATTTGCCTTTCCCGTCGCTCGATGCGCTGCACAACGCCTGCGGAGCCATTCCGGAATCGCGCGACCTGACTCTGGGGCTGGAGCGAGGCTTCCTGTCGATGCGTGACGCGCTGCGGGTGGTGATCGATCCGGTAACGCAGCCACTAAGCTGGATGCTGCGGGAAAGCCTTGACCTGATGACCAATACGCCCTGGTGGATCATGATTCCGCTGTTGCTGGCAGTCACCTGGCTGGTCAGCAAGTCATGGCGTGTCGTGATCTTCGTGGCAATCTCGCTAGCGTTGCTGGCCTTTGTGGATCACTATAATGCGGCGATGCAGACGCTGGCGATCATCTTTGTCTGCGCCTTCATCTGCGTCCTTTTCGGCGTGCCCATCGGCATCGCCATGTCGCGCAGCAACAAGTTGCAACGTATCGTCATCCCGATCCTCGATATGCTGCAGACACTGCCGCCTTTCGTCTACCTGATCCCGCTGATCTTCCTGTTCTCTGTGACCGAGCCAAAGCTCTACGGTATTGCGATTATCCTCTACGCGATCGTGCCTGTGATCCGGCTGACCGACCTGGGAATACGGCTCGTCGACAAGGACGTGATCGAGGCCGCCGACGCTTTTGGCATGACCAACCATCAAAAGCTGTTCGGCGTTCAGATCCCGCTGGCGCTGCCCAATATCATGGCGGGCGTGAACCAGACCATCATGATGAGCCTCGCCATGGTGGTCATTGCATCACTCGTTTCGGCCCCCGGGCTTGGCGTGCTGGTTCTGCGTGGTATCCGCAGCCTCGAACTGGGCGTCGGCCTTGTAGCGGGCTTTGGCATCGTGCTGCTGGCAATCATGCTGGACCGTGTGACCAAGGCGTCACTGGCCCGTATCGATGCCAGCCAGGCAAAACGGTAAGGAGGGTCGGATATGAACGATCAGGTCAAGATTTCCATCCGAAACCTCTACAAAATCTTCGGTGACTCGCCTCAGGCGGCGCTGATCGATGTGCAGGCAGGAATGGGCAAGCCAGAACTGCTGGACAAACACAACCATGTGCTCGGACTCAGCGATATCAATGTCGATATTCACGAGGGCAGGATCACCGTCATCATGGGGCTGTCAGGTTCGGGCAAGTCCACCTTGATCCGCCACCTCAACCGGTTGATCGAGCCGACCGCCGGCGAGGTTCTGGTAGATGGCGAGAATATCCTGACATGGGATGAAGCCAAGCTGCGCAGGCTGCGGCGCGAGACCATGTCGATGGTGTTCCAGAAATTCGCCCTGCTGCCGCATCGCACGGTGCTGGAGAATGCGGGCATGGCGCTGGCCACACGCGGCATTACCCGCCGCGAGTTCGAGGCCGACGCCAGTCACTGGCTGGATCGTGTCGGGCTTGAGGGGTATGGCGGACATTATCCGCATCAGCTTTCGGGCGGGATGCAGCAACGGGTGGGGATCGCGCGCGCGCTAACCTCGAATTCCGGGATCATGCTGATGGATGAAGCGTTCTCGGCACTCGATCCGCTGATCCGCACCGATATGCAGGACCTGCTGATCGAATTACAGGCGGAACTGCACAAGACCATCGTCTTCATCACCCATGACCTGGACGAGGCGCTGAAGCTGGCAGACCACCTTGTAATTCTCAAGGATGGAGCAGTGATCCAGCAGGACGAGCCGCAGCATATCCTGCTGAAGCCGGCCGATCCCTATATCGAGGATTTCGTGAGTGACATTAACCGCGCGCGCGTGCTGCGAGTGCGGTCCATCATGGAAGAAAGCCCCCCTGAGGGCGAGGTCTCGGGAGAGATCGACCACAATGACAATCTCGAAAGCGTCATCGCCATGGCCGAGGGCGCATTGGACCGGCGATATCGGGTCGTGCGGGATGGCGAGGCGGTCGGCTCTCTGGAAATGTCCGCCATCATGCGTGCTCTCGTCCCACGCCAAGCCTCGCGCGAGACCGCGCGGAGCTGAAGCGAGGCGGCCTGATCGCGTCCCTGCTGTGGCCGGGGACACTGCCCCCGTCGCCGGCTGGTTCTCGAACCAGCGACCCCCGAGATATTTGGACAAAGAAGAAGGGGCGATGCTTGTCGCCCCTTGGTTCGGAAAACCCGGGACTTCAGGCCTGCAAGCTCCGAACCCCGACCTCCCCCTCTTCGCGCGACTTGATGGCCGCGACTGCAGCGATGCTGCCTGCCGCTGTCGTGAAATAAGGGATCTTGTCATAAAGGGCGACGGCACGAATTTCGCGTGAATCCGCAATGGCTTGTGCACCCTCTGTCGTATTCAGGACCATGGTGATCTCACCATTCTTCAGCCTGTCCACAATGTTCGGCCGGCCCTCATAAACCTTGTTCACGCCCTGCGCCTTCACGCCATTGGCGGCAAGGAAATCCTCTGTGCCGCTGGTCGCGACGATTTGAAAGCCCATCTCGACCAGATCACGGGCGGCAGCCGCCATCGCTTCGGTCTTGTCGGCATCCTTGATCGAGATGAAGACGCGCCCTTCATGCGGCAAGTTGGTGCCCGCCCCAAGTTGCGCCTTGAGAAACGCGCGCGGGAAGTTGCGGTCCCAACCCATCACCTCGCCCGTGGAGCGCATCTCGGGGCCGAGCAATGTGTCCACACCGGGGAAGCGTGCGAACGGCATCACCGCCTCCTTGACCGAGAACCAGGGTGTGTTCGGATCGGCCAATGTCAGGGGATCGGCAAAAGGCAAATCGTCCTCGGGGCCGACACCTTCAGGATAGGGATCGCGGGTGGCGAAATTCGATATAGGCTCTCCGGCCATCAGACGGGCGGCAATGGAGGCAATGGCGCTGTCCGTTGCCTTCGCCACGAAGGGGACGGTACGGGACGCGCGCGGATTCACTTCCAGCACATAGATCTCGCCATCTTTCAGTGCGAATTGCACATTCATCAATCCGACGACATGAAGAGCGCGGGCCATGGCGACAGTTTGGCGCTTGAGTTCGGCAATCGTCGCGGCGTCCAGCGTGTGCGGCGGCAACGAGCAGGCCGAATCGCCCGAATGCACGCCAGCCTCCTCGATATGCTCCATGATGCCAGCAACATGAACATTCTCGCCATCGCTGAGGGCATCCACATCGACCTCGATCGCGCCGGTCAGATAGCTGTCCAGCAGAACCGGATTCCTGCCTGAAACGGTGACGGCTTCGGTGATGTAGCGCTTCAGGTGGTCCATGTCCCGCACGATCTCCATCGCGCGGCCTCCGAGAACATAGGAGGGACGGATCACCAGCGGGAAACCGATCTTTTGGGCAATCGCGATGGCTTCGGCATCACTGCGAGCGATGCCATTTATGGGTTGCTTGAGATTCAGATCGTTCAGAAGTCGCTGGAAACGTTCCCGGTCCTCAGCCAGGTCGATCGCGTCGGGAGTGGTACCAAGGATCGGGATTCCTTCGTCCTCCAGCGCATTGGCAAGTTTCAGCGGGGTTTGACCGCCGAACTGGACGATGACGCCATGCAGGGTGCCGTTCTCCTGCTCGACACGCAGGATTTCAAGGACATGCTCCAGCGTCAGCGGTTCGAAATAGAGCCGGTCCGAAGTATCGTAATCGGTGCTGACCGTCTCGGGGTTACAATTGACCATGATCGTCTCGTAACCTGCGCCGGTCAGGGCGAAACAGGCGTGACAGCAGCAATAGTCAAACTCGATCCCTTGGCCGATACGGTTCGGACCGCCACCGAGAATGACCACCTTCTTTGCGTCAGTCGGTCGGGATTCGCATTCCACCTCGCCCATCGCAGGAGTTTCATAGCTGGAATACATATAGGGAGTCTGCGCCTCGAATTCCGCCGCGCATGTATCGATGCGTTTGAAGGCCGGGCGAATATCCAGCGATGTCCGGGCATGGCGGATATCGGCCTCGTCCCGACCGGTCAGGATGGCGAGACGGGCATCGGTGAAGCCCATCATCTTGAGGTTGCGAAGATCTTCCGCCTCCTCGGGCAGACCGAATTCGCGAATGCGCGTTTCCGCATCCACGATCTCGCGCAGACGCGACAGGAACCAGGGATCGAAATGGGTGATGCGCTGTATCTCGTCATCGGTCAGGCCAAAACGCATCGCCTCGGCAATGACACGCAACCGGTCAGGTGTCTGTTTAGACAGAGCCGCAATGATGGCGGGTTTGCCCTGTTCGGCTGCACCTTCAATGGTGATCTCGTCCAGGCCGGTCAGGCCGTTCTCCATCGAGGTCAGCGCCTTTTGAAGCGATTCATGGAAGCTGCGGCCAATCGCCATCACTTCTCCGACCGATTTCATCGCGGTCGTCAGTTCTGGCTTGGAGCCGGGGAATTTCTCAAAGGCAAAACGCGGTATCTTCGTCACGACATAGTCGATGGACGGCTCGAAACTGGCCGGAGTCACCTTGGTGATGTCGTTGTCCAGCTCATCCAGCGTGTAGCCGACGGCCAATTTCGCGGCGATCTTGGCGATTGGGAATCCCGTGGCCTTGGAAGCCAGCGCGGATGAACGGCTGACCCGCGGGTTCATCTCGATCACCACCATGCGCCCATCCTCTGGATTGACGGCCCATTGCACGTTCGAGCCGCCGGTCTCGACTCCGATCTCGCGCAGCACCGCAATACTGCCATTCCGCATCCGCTGATATTCGCGATCGGTCAGGGTCAGAGCCGGGGCGACGGTGATGGAATCGCCGGTATGGACGCCCATCGGATCGACATTCTCGATCGAGCAGACGATGATGGCGTTGTCGTTGCGGTCGCGCACAACTTCCATCTCGTATTCTTTCCAACCTAGCAGGCTTTCGTCGATCAGAACCTGCGCGACGGGCGATGCATCAAGACCCGAACGCACGATCCGCTCATAATCGTCGCGGTTATAGGCCACGCCGCCGCCCGTCCCGCCCAGGGTATAGGCAGGGCGAATGATGGCGGGCAGACCGATCTCTTCCAACGCCTCCATCGCCGACGCAACACCTGCGGATATGTCGTGTTTTCCGCTTGCCAGCTTGGGCGCGGCAATGATCGTCGCACGGGGGTTTTCCAGCCCGATCCGATCCATCGCCTCGCGGAACAGTTTGCGGTCCTCTGCCATCTCGATCGCCGATCGTTGCGCGCCGATCAGCTCTACACCGTAGCGGTTCAGCGCTCCCGAGTCGGCCAGCGCCAAAGCGGTATTCAGCCCGGTTTGACCGCCCATGGTCGGCAAGAGTGCGTCAGGCCGTTCTTTGGCGATGATCTTTTCGACGATCTCCGGAGTGATAGGTTCGATATAGGTTGCGTCCGCCATCTCCGGATCGGTCATGATCGTGGCGGGGTTCGAGTTGACCAGAACGACCCGGTAACCTTCCTCGCGCAGTGCCTTGCAGGCCTGTGCGCCAGAATAATCAAACTCGCAAGCCTGCCCGATGACGATGGGTCCGGCGCCGATGATCAGGATCGATTTGATATCGGTTCTTTTTGGCATGGTCGTGCCTCCGGGCTTTTCATGGATTTGCGCAAATCGCTCGGGGTTATATCCATGCGTGGCTCGGACGCAAGGTCTGATCCGTCCAGACACAGGATTGTCTGGCCAATCTCGCGTTCTTACGACAACAAAGCCAGTGCGGCGCTGAAACGGTTTTGGCTTGCGGTCGTCGCTATCTCGGACCTGACCAGGAAGTTCCGGATGAGCTTATCGGTATTTTCGGGTTCAGCAATGGTTTTGAAGGAACTGCTGCCAAACAGCCGTTCTGCTCCTTTCATCACCTCCGTCACCTGACGATCGACGGGTAGCTTGCCGAATTGGACTCCATAACCAAAGGCCGCTTCAAATACCTTCCGCAGGGGAGGGCTGCCTAGAACCTCGTACCACAGGGTCTTATCGCTCGAATCGCGAGAGCCAAACGATCCTATCTCGCGCTGCGCGTTCAAGGCGAGACGCAAGAATTCATCGCCAAGCCCGACGCGACGTTCGAACTCCCTGTCCAGAAAGGCATTGGAGATCCGATCAGCAAGATCCGACTCAGGGGCCTGTTTTTGCTCGCGGTTCAGATGTTCGGTTTGCGTCTTGCGGTCATGGAAACCAAAAGCTTCGGCAAGCCGGAAATAGCGTTTGTCGGAAAGGCGATTTGCAAGAGACTTGCGATCATCCAGATCGGATTCCAAAACCTTCTTAATAAATGCCTTGTTGCCGATGTCGTCATGCAAACCGAAGGCGCCCAAGGCGACGCTTAACATCCGATAGTCACCTACAAGTTCCTCGGCTGTGCCTGTGATTTCCAGGCGATCACGGAAATGGCCGGTCTGACGCTGTATGGCTGGACTTCTGGCCAGGATTTCCTTTTGGCGTCCTTCCATGCGCTGCAGGACTTTCCATCCCGCAATTCCGCCAAGTCCAACTGATATCGGTGTCATCCTTGTTCTCCCGCAGCGAAGAGGCGAGCCTCACGGGGAAGTAGCTTTTTTAGTTGACGCAAGGCCTGATAGGCATTTCCCGCAATCGCGTGATCAGTGGCCAGCGACAGGATATTGCGGCTATCAGTATCTTCGAAGACCTGGCTTAGTTGTTCAATGGCAACCAGAAGTTGATGCCGGCCTTTATTGGGTTCAGCGTCGCCGGAGAGAATGAGCTGCGCGATATAGCAGGTGCGAGAAACCGGCGTATTCGCCATGTCAGGGTGAATGGCATCCTTCAAGCGCAGCACATGCGCATTCGGCGTCTTGATCGAGAATTTTGTCCGGCGATCACCGTTCTGGATAACGGCACCGTTAATCAGAATACGTTCATTCGGTCCAAGTTTGAGAATAAGCCCGCTCATTGACCAACCTTGCCCCTCAATCCCTTCATGATGGACATGTTGACGTCGATCAGCGCATCTACTGTGGCCTTACGGGCCAGCACGGCATGACCGTGACGCAACGAAAAATCCGCCAATGACAAAAGATTGGCACGCAATTCATCGGGCAAGGCGTTGCCTTCAGATGCAAGATCAGCGGCAAGTATCGTCCATAGTTGGTTATTCTTATCCACCGCCTCTATCCGGGCCCTGGCATCGCCGCTGACGATGGATTGCCGCAGCATTCGGGTTACGCGCGAGAATACAGCGTACTCGCTATCGCGAGAGGAGCGGACCACACTATTTCCATAGCCCTGCTGGTGGTTAAATGCTAAAGCGTTCAATAGCCCGGTTCCCTGTCATTTGCTTCGAGAATCCGGGGCGCAGATATACACGAGCGCCCCGAAAATTGTTATTGTGGATGGACTTAGCGGAACAAGGACAAGACCGATTGCGGCGCCTGGTTGGCGACCGAAAGAGCCTGAATGCCAAGCTGCTGCTGGGCCTGAAGGGCCTGCAGGCGCGCCGAAGCTTCTTCGAGGTTCGCATCGACCAGCGACCCTACACCGGCTTGTAGCGAATCCGCCAGCTTGCCGACAAAGTTCGACTGAGATTCGATCCGCTTCGCTGCCGCGCCAAGAGTGGCAGCTCCTTTCGTCGCGGTATCGATGAAGGCGTCAAGTTCCCCGATTGCGGTGGCAACATTATCAGCTGTAGAGTTCGCCGTGAGTTTCGTGCGACCCGAAACATCGAGATTAGTCGTGAAATCGATCGCGGATACCGTAATTTTCGAGGCCGTTGTCGCCACGGTCCCCGAAGTACGATCCAAGGCCGAGATAACCACGAACTCTTTGTTGGTGCCGTCAACTGTATCCTTCAGAAGATTCACACCGCTCTGCTGAGAGCTAGCGATAATGTTCGTGATGTGCGTCGTTTTCTGAGCAAGTTCCTCTTCGGTCTTTACAAAATCGAAGCCGGTGCTACCCGCCCGCGACAGAAGATCCTTCATCTCCTTGAGGGTTTTTTCGATTTCTTCCGCACCGGCGAGCGCCGTGCCCACCGTGGTGGCAGCGACATTCAGGCTGTCCTGAATGGCGCGAAACGAGGATTCATCCGATTCCATGATCTTCGAGATCGCCCAGACAGAAGAGCTGTCCTTTGCAGATCCAACCTTTTTTCCGGTCGAAATCTCATTCTGGGTCATTTCCAGATTCTTGTTGGTCATCTTCAGGGTTTGCAGTGCGACAATAGCACCGTTATTGGTCAGAATGCTGGTCATATGGACCTCCATTTGATTGCGGCGATTTTTTCGCCGCGGGTTCATTTTGAAGTGGTCTTCTGACCGGCATGGAATTTCTACTCACACGCAGTTTCGTGTGGATATATTTCTGACTGCGCGAGGTTTATAAAAGCCAAATGGGCGGCGAGTTACAAACATCCTTCGTCTAAGATTTTACTCAATTCCAATGCGTCGGCGCGTCCGAAACGGAACGCAGAATTTTACTCATGCGAATATCAGGCGCAAAAAAGTTCCCCCCGACTGGGCGAACAATATTTCAACGCAACGGCAACGCGCGCCGCCGTTGCGCAGCAAGCATGATGCGACATGCGAAGTGGCCTGTAATTACTGGGTTTTTGGCTGCACAGCCCGTGCACGGAATGTGCACAACCTGTACACAGAGCGTACACAGGCAGCGTGCGTTGCGCGGCAAATTTCCTGAAATCGTCCCGACCGGCCGCAGGCGTGATCGGGCAGGAAAGTAGCCGTCATTCGATTCAAAATTGATCGAATTTACAGATCGAAACTGGCGAAGACCGGCGCGTGGTCACTGGGCTTTTCCCAGCCCCGCACATCCCGCAGCACCCGGCTGCCATGCCCCGCATTGGCAATATCGCCGCTGGCCCAGATGTGGTCCAGCCGTCGGCCCTTATCGGCGGCATCCCAGTCCCGGGCACGATAGCTCCACCAGGAATAGAGCTGCCCTTCGGGAATGTCCTTGCGGGTGATATCGACCCATTCGCCCGCGGCCTGCGCCTCCAGAAGATGCTCGACCTCGATCGGCGTGTGGCTGACGACCTTGAGAAGCTGCTTGTGCGACCAGACGTCATCCTCGCGCGGGGCGATGTTGAAATCGCCGACCATGATCGAACGCTTTGGCCGGTCGGCGTGAAAGACGTCCCGCATCTCGGCCACGAAATCCAGCTTCTGCCCGAATTTCTCGTTCTGCTCGCGGTCGGGGATGTCGCCACCCGCCGGGATATACATGTTGTGGATGACCACCCCATTCTCCATCCGGGCCGCAACGTGCCGTGCATGTCCGAGCCCCGCGTAGTCGCGATCACCTGCATCCTCGATCGGCAGGCGCGACAGTATGGCGACGCCGTTGTAACCCTTTTGCCCGCGCGCGACAATATGTTCGTAGCCCAGTTCCCGGAATGCCTCCAACGGGATTTTCTCGACCGGGGATTTGCACTCTTGCAGGCAAAGGACATCGGGGCTTTCCTCGCGCAGCAGCCTTGCGACAAGGCCCTCACGCAGGCGGACCGAATTGATGTTCCAGGTGGCGAGTGTGAACATGGGCAGGCTCCTTTGCGACAGAGCCTAGCCGTGACGCCAAGGCATGTCGAGCCGCACTGACCTGACGGATTCCGGTTTTTCGGCAAGATGCACTCTTGGTGAAAGCGGGCGCTGCGGCTAAGCATGCGTGACGTTATCGAGGCCGGAGAGCAGATTATGCAAATGACCGTGGACGACGCTCTGGCGCAGGGCGGAATCGGGCGCTTTCAATGGCGGCTACTGGCGATCTTTGGGCTGGTCTGGGCGGCGGATGCGATGCAGGTGATCGCGGTCGGCTTTGCTGCACCAAGCGTCGCGGCCACGTTCGGGCTTGATCGGGTCACCGCGCTACAGATCGGCACATTGTTCTTCCTGGGCATGTTCGTCGGAGCATTCGGCTTTGGGCGGCTGGCCGACCGGATCGGACGGCGCAATGTCCTTCTGTTTACCGTGGCGATGGATGCGGTGTTCGGCCTCGCCTCGGTCTTCGCGAATGATTTCACCTTCCTGCTGGCACTGCGTTTTCTGACCGGCATCGCGGTCGGCGGCACATTGCCCGTCGACTACGCCATGATGGCCGAGTTCCTGCCGCCCAGAAACCGTGGCCGTTGGCTGGTCTGGCTGGAGGGCTTCTGGGCGGTCGGCACCATAGTGATCGCATTGACGGCATGGATCGCTGTCACGATGGGGGCGCCCGCGGCATGGCGCTGGATATTCGCCATCGCGGCGCTACCGGCGCTGATCGGGTTCTGGTTACGCCTGTGGGTGCCTGAATCTCCGATGTTTCTGATCCGAAACAAGCGTCAGCCAGAAGCACGGCGGGTGATCAACCGTGTCTTGACGGCCAATGGCGCAGAGACGCTTGGTGACGATGTTCAGATCGTTCCGGCACCGGTTCCGGCCTCGGCGGAGCGCTCGATCTTCGCGCCTGCCTTGCGCAGCCGTACCCTTGGCGTACTGGCGGTCTGGTTCCTTGTCTCGCTATCCTATTACGGCGTTTTCATCTGGGTGCCGGGGCAGTTGGCAACCGAAGGCTTCGGCTTCGTACGGGGCTTTGGCTTTCTGGTGGTCCTCGCCCTTGCGCAGATCCCCGGCTACGCGCTGGCCGCCTGGGGAGTCGAGGCAATCGGCCGCCGCAGCACATTGATGGGTTTCCTGCTGCTCAGCGCGGTGGGGTGCTTTCTGTTCACCATCGCGGATTCGACCGGACTGATCGCCGCCTCGCTGATCCTGATGAGCTTTGCGTTGCTGGGAACATGGGGCGCGCTTTACGCCTTCACGCCAGAACTCTACCCGACCAATCTGCGCGGCACCGGCATGGGAACCGCGAGCGCCATGGCGAGGTTGGGGGGTATCCTTGCGCCAAGCCTGCTGGCCGTAGCCTTTGCCCGCGGCTTCGGCTTTGCCATCGGGGTATTCGCCGTCCTGCTGCTTCTGGGCGCTGCGGCGCTGATGCTGATCAAGACGGAAACTCGGGATCAGGCCATCGGGTAGGCAAGCTTCGATCGTTGCGGCAGGTGGCAAACAGGTCCGCCTGCCGGGACCTGTCTAGCGAAACGCGCCCAGCCCAAAACGATCACGTTTGAGTGGCAAAAGCAGTCCCATCGCGAATCCGGCGATAATTCCGCCCAGATGGGCCTGCCAGGCGATTTGCGGAACCAGCAGGGTCAGGGCGATATTCAGCCCGCCGATGATCAGCACGGCCCGCCAGATCGGTCGCATCGACATGCCGCGGCCGCGCCGCCACTTGATGGCCTGCCCGATCAGCGCGCCGGCAATGCCGAAGATCGCCCCCGACGCGCCGACCATCGGACCCGGCGACGGGGACATCAGGGCGAAAAGCAGGCCTGCGGCGATTTGCGAAACGAGGTAGACGACAAACATTGGCAAGGGCCGCAGGAAACGTGCCAGCTCTCGCCCTACAGCGGCAAGCGAGAACATGTTCATGGCCAGATGGGCCAGACCGCCATGCAGCAGGCCATATGTCAGGAACATCAGCACCGGCTGGCCGGAATAAAGCCCGCCACCGCGCCAGAGCAGCGGCGACCAGAATCCCCCTGCGAGGTTCACCGCGACCCGCGCCCCGCCATATCCCAGCATCGGGGCGAGCCAGAGGCCCGCCTCGATCACGCAACAGACAAGGATGAGCGCGATCATCCAGTAAGGAAGGCTGGGTCGAGCCTGAGTCATCGTGCCGTCAGTCCGCCTTGATCTGCCGAGCCTCATCGATCAGCATGACCGGGATACCCGCATGAATCGGAAAGGCGAGGCCGGCGGTTTTCGACACCAGTTCCTGCCGCTCGGCATCGTAATGCAGCGCCGCATGGGTGACCGGACAGACCAGCGCCTCCAGCATATGGCGGTCGAATTGAGGGGTGGGGGTGTCAGTCATTGCATAGGTTCTTCGTTTTCGCCGCCATGCAGCGCATAGTCGATCAGCCCTTCCAACAGCACACGGCGTTCGGTCAGGGTTCGGACCTCCAGTAAGGCCTGCTTTTCACCGGATGAAAAGGGGAGCATCATTGAAAATGCGTTGATCAGGATTTCGTCGGTAGCCTTGCCTGCGGATTCCAGGTCGGCCGAAAGCTGTAATGCTTCGGCATAGCGGCGCAACTTGTCCAGCAATGCGGAACGGTCAAGCTCGGAATCCGTTTCGGGCCCCTCGAGATCCCTTTCGAAGCCCGCCCAGTCCACCTGACCCTGTTGATAAGGGGTGAAGCCGTCCTCTACCCCCGTCAGACGAAAGCGCGACACTGCGCGAAGCGAGATCATCATCCGGCCATCCTCGCTTTCCGAGAAGGCGATGACACGTCCAGCGCTGCCAATGGCGGCAAGCCCGTTTCCGTCCGGCTGGATCATGCCGATCAGGCGGTGATCGGTCTTGAGCGCGTCATCCAGCAACTGCAGATAACGCGGTTCGAAAATATGCAAAGGCAGCTTGGCGCGAGGCAGCATCACCACCTCGGACAGCGGAAACAGCGCGATCCGCGAGGGCAGATCAAAGCGAAAGCCCATCACGCAAAGATCAGCGAGGACAGCCTCCGGCGGCCTTTCTGGCCGATCGGATCATTCGGCTTGAGACTGTCGAAAATCGTCAGAAGCTGAGCCTTAGCAGCGCCATCATTCCAGTCGCGATCACGACGGAAACTGTCCAGCAGGATCTCGACCGCCTCTTCGACCTCTCCAGCGGCATGAAGCGCCTGCGCATATTCAAGGCGCGCCTGTTGATCGTCGGGATTCGCTTCGACCTTGGCCTGCAGATCGCCCAATGGACCCGCACTCTCGGCCTGCTGAGCCAGTTGCAGTTGCGCCCGTGCGGCCTCGATAGGCGCGGCCTCTGCAATCGAGGCCGGAACCTGTTGCAGGGTCGAGGCGGCAGCGGCGGCATCGCCTGCCGCCAGATGAGAACGGATCAAGCCTCCCCATGCCTCGGCATTCTCGGCCTCTTCGCCGATGATGGCGGCGAAGGTTTCGATCGCGTCGGAAGCGGCACCTTCCTCGAGCATGGTTTCGGCGGCTGCCAAAGCTTCGGTCAGCCCGCCATCATCGCCGCCAAGCTCGGCAAGCTTGTCAACGAATTGCTTGATCTGGCTTTGTGGAACTGCACCCTGAAAGGCATCCACCGGGCGACCCTGAAAGAAGGCATAGACCGTTGGAACGGATTGCACCCGCAACTGCGACGCGATCATCTGGTTCTCGTCGATATTGACCTTGGCCATCCGGACGCGCCCCTTATGCCGCGCCACCTCGGCCTCGAGCTGAGGCCCCAATGTCTTGCATGGACCGCACCACGGTGCCCAGAAATCCACGACGACCGGGACCTCCATGGATTTCTCGACCACCTCGGCCATGAAATCGGCTTCGGTCACGTCACGGATGAAATCGCCAGTCTGCGGCACGTCCTGCGCACCATCGAAAAGCATCGTCATTTTGCCCCCAAAACGGCTCGTATCTAGGTTTGGTCGCAATATGGGGGGTCAAGGCCGCAAACAAAAGAGTTGATTGCCCCGATCGGTCAGAAGATCGGATCCAGCGCGAATGGATCGGCGGGGGTCTGGGTGGCGATTGTCCGCCCTGGTCCGCCAAGTGCTGCGATCTGTTGCGCAAGCTGACTTATCGCCTGCGACATCGCCTGGGCGATGGCAGAAGGTTGGTTGCTGGCCATCGGGACGGAAATGTCGAAGCTGCGGGCGTGATTAGTGCCCCCGCTGCCTTCGTCCGAGACGAAATAGCGTCCGCTCAGCCGATAAATTCCATCCGCCTGCGCCAGCGCCTTCTCTACCCTGACCTCCAGCACGCGTTGAGGAGGCTCGGCCAGCGGCCAGGGCTCTCCGATCACCGTTGCGCCCGAGACATCGGATATCTCGCGTGCAAGCGCCAAGGTGAAACCACGCTTGGGGCTGTTCGCCCACAGACTGTCCGGGTTGGACCGGACCGCGCCATCTTCGGTTTGCCACATCACCTCTTGATCGGCGGCATAGTCGGGCAGCGATACGTCTTTGAGTTCCGCCGTTCCTAGCCGGTTCGGCAACTGCGCCTGCACAGAGGGCGGGTCGATCAAGAACCGGCCTGTTTTTTCTGGATTCGAGCAGGCCGACAGGACCAGCACAACGCCCAGAAACAGCATGGCGGGAATTTGGCGAGAGGAAATGCGTCTCATGGTCATATCATCGTCCCAAGATAAAGGCGCGCGGATTACGTTCGATCATCCTTGCCAGAGATCCGAAGGATTCCGTCGCACGGCGCAGTTCGCGCAACATGTTTACAGCCTCGCTGTTGAAAGCCGAGCGGTTGCCATAGGCAGCCAGCACCGCATCGGCCCGCGCTGCCGTTGTCTGTAGCCGCGTGATCAAGTCGGGCAGGTCCTGCACCGCTTCTGCAATCTCGTCAGCCGCAACGCTGGCAGAATCCAGCGCGTTGTTCAGACTGCCAGCCGCATTTCCGTCACGCAGATCGTTCAGCAGGCCCGCCGCAGCCTCCAGCGTATCAGACAGGTTGCGTGGCAACGCCTCGGCATCCTCGCTGCCCAGCATGGCACGCAGATCGGTCAGTATCCCCTCTACCTGTGTCCCTATCGCGGCAAAATCGATCTCATTCGCCTTGGCGGCAACTTCCTCGATATCATCGACCATGGCGGGGACATCCTCGGCCGCTACCTGGACCGATTCAAAGGCAGCTGTCGCCTCGTCGATCATCTTGCCCATGTTCGCGCCTGCCCCGGACTGCTGGATCTCGCCTGCGAGCGTATCGATCTGAGTCGCGGCACTGTCCAAGGTATCCACCAAGGTGCTGATCTTGGCAGGCAGCGCCTCGGCCTCTGGAGTTCCGATCACGTCACGCAGATCCTGCAAGGTCGCATCGAGCTGCGCACCGATCGAAGCGAAATCCACGTCCTGCACGGAGTTCGACGCTTTTTCCAGCGATTCCAGGATCGTCGGCAGGCGGTCCGCAGCCGTGTTCAGCTTATCGGTAATCGCACTGGCCGAGGCGAGCGCCGTACCTGCATTGTCAACCGCGCCCGCATCGCGAAGCTCCTGAACCATTTCCCGAATATCGGTCAGTGTCGTCTGGGCCTCGTCGACGGTTTTGCGCAGGCTTTCCGGTATCGCCCGCGTGTCTTGCGAGCTGGTCAAGGCGGTGACACTGTTCATCATGTCGGTCGCGGATTTCAGCACCTCCTCGATCGGGAGTTCCCCGATGCGGCTCATGAAGCCTTCGGCCGTTTCCGTGAAATCCGAGATGTCACCCTCGACCGCCGGGATGATTGGATAAGGCTCAGCGTCCGTATCGATTTCCGCAGCGGGAGCGGTTGGAACATTGACCAGTTCGATCATCAACGCGCTGCCGAAGAAACCAGTGCTGGCAACTCGCGCCCGTAGCCCAGATCTAACCGAATCCTGAAGGAATGCCAGCGCATCTTCTGGCGTGGCATCTGTCGGCAGCCCCATGCGGCTCGGAGAAACCGCGATCGTGACTTGCTGCAGCGTGACGGGTTCAAGCCCTTCCTCGCCCGGCTCCTCCACATAGACGGCGAGATCCGTGACCGTGCCGACCTTCAAGCCCAGAAACTCAACATCCGAACCCTTGGCCAATCCACCTACGGAATTGTCGACCAGAACATTCAGATGCAGTTGCTTGGATTCGTCTTCGACAAACAGATTGCTTCGGGCGGTATCTTCATCCGGCTGAACCGTGAAGACTTGACCCGTTTCGACCGGCTTTCCGCCGCTGACGAGCGTGTCGAAAGCGACACCGCCCTGCAAGAGCGATGAGAGGGAGTTCACGTTAAACGAAACCCCTCGCGTTCCGAGTGACAGGGAGAAGCCGGATGTATCCCAGAATACGGTCGCGCTGGACAGGCGCTTGTCATGCGGCGCCTCGATAAAGGCATTGGCGATTACCCTGTCGTCCGTTTCGGACAGACGAATATTATCCATCCTGCCAACCTGCACGCCGCGATACAATACAGGGGCACCTTCGCTCAGACCGTCGGCACTATCCATCGACAATATGATCCAACTGCCCTTGGCATCGCTCCGGACAAGTGGAGGGCGGTCCAGGCCGACAAATTCGGTCTGCCTTCTGCTGACCTTGGAATCCCAATAGCCTTCGATGAACGCGCCGCTCAGCACAGTATCCAGCCGGGTGACCCCTTGTGCCGTGACCTGCGGGCGCACGATCCAGAAACTGGCTTCGTCATCAATGTATTTCGCGACATCGGGATCGACACGCAATTCGACACTGACCCTGGAAAGATCGGATGTGAATTTCACCGACTCGACCTGCCCGACCGTGATCTCGCGAAAGCGCAGTGCCGTTTCACCTGGCGTGATGCCGGTCGCATCAGCAAATTCCACCTCGATCAAGGTCCCGCGATTGGAATAGGAATTCCATGCCACGCCGAGTGTCACGACCAGCGCCAGAATGGGCACCAGCCAGATCACATTGACTCCGGCTTGCGCCGCCCTGACGGCAGTCTTACGGACCGGGCTTGCCGGTTTCAACGGCGGTTGGGTTTCGCTCATTCTGCCTGTGTTTCCTGATCATCGTTACTTTTACCGCGGCTACGCAGCGGAAGCCCCCGCCAGATCAGCCTTGGATCGAAGCTTTGCGCGGAAAGCATCGTGAAAGCAACTGACAGTGCAAAGGAAACCGCAGCGGGACCCGGATGAATTGAGGCAACAAAGCCCAATTGCACCAGGGCCGACAGGATCGCCACCACGAAAACGTCAATCATGGACCATCGTCCGATAAACTCGACAATCTCGTACACCTTGAGCCTGGTATGCGCCTGATCAATCGTGGCAGGTCTGCCCGCAACCAGTGCCAGCCAGGTGATTGCCACGAATTTCGCGATCGGCACAATGATCGAGGCGACGAACACGATCGCAGCGATATCGTAACTACCGTGATGAATAAGTTCCAGCACACCTTCGAGAATGGTCGCTTCGGAATTTCCCTGAAGCCCTGCGAAGGTCTGGGTGCTCATCATCGGGAAGACATTTGCCGGGATATAGGTGATGATCCCCGCAAATAACCACGCCCAGACATATTGCAGCCGCCGCCGGTCAGGCGGACTCAGATGTTCGCCACAACGTTTGCAAACAGTCTGTTCGACGGGCCAGACCCGGCCACAGCTGCGGCAGCCGATCAGGCCGGCGCGATGGGCAGTCAGGACAGGTCCGTCATCATGCAGCTCCGGCGCGCTGCTCATGACTGCACCGTTTCGGGCTTGGGTTTGGGTGCCTCGACCATTTCCCGGCCATCCGTCTGGCCACCGCTATCCTCTATCGCATCCCAGATCGTCGTCTGGCACATGAAACCCCGTGAAGCGAGATTGACGAATATCAGTGCACAGAAGGCCCAGAAAGCCGGGCCAAGATGCACATTTGCGAGCCCCGCCACCTTTACCAGCGCAACCGACGTGCCGATCACGAAAATCTCCGCCATCGACCATGGGCGCAGATGCTCGGATATGCGGAAAGCCCTCGCGGCATGAAGGCGGGCGGGTCTGCCCTGGGCAAGCGGCACCAACGTGTACAGCAGCAGGAAAGAGCGCAGCACCGGAAGCCCAACAATCATGATCAGAACCGCGAGAACCAAGGGCAGCAAAATCCCATCTGCAAAGGCCAGGGCCACGCCGAATAGCGAGGTGGCATTGCCGATACCCATCCGGGAAATTTCCAGGAAGGGAAAAAAGACCGCACCGATCATCAATACCATCGTGGTGAATGCCAATGCGATAAGCTGCACGAACGCCCCGCTGCGGGGGTTTGCCAGAACCGTTCCGCACCGTATGCAACGGGCTCTTTCACCGGCAGTCAGCTCTTCTTCGACATGCAATGCATCGCAGCGCGGGCAGGCCATGAGCCCCTCGCCGGTCTGAAGATCGTATCTGCCCTCGTTTTCCATCACACTCTTCAAAATATACTCGCGATCCATCGGCGCAAGCATACGTTGGCAGATGACCCAAGTCTTTTTGTTTTTTCACATCAATGCCGCGCACCGCCCCGCGCGGCCGAGGTCAACACAACATTCGTAATATCCGGCTGAACACTTGGCTTCGGCACCTCTATCCGGAATGGCAGACACATGACGAAGGTTTTGCCTTCGATGCCAAAGCTTGCTTCGCCTTCGAGTTGGGTCGAGAATGCCTCGATCAACTGACTGCCGAGGCCGGTGCCCTCAACTTCATTTTCTTGTTCGCCAATAGAGTTGACGATTTCCAGAATACCGGTGTCGTTTTCCGCCTTGGTCAAGCTTACACGCACCCATGCCGCGTCCTCGCCTTCCGGTTTCCCCGCATATTTCAATGCATTGGTGAAGGCTTCGGTTGCCAGCAACGATAGCGGAACCGCCTGATCGGGTAACAGCGTCAACGGTTCGAGCTTTGTAACAACCTTCAGGTTCGATCCAGGTTCGACGGATACATTTACCATCTGGTTTATGATGTCGCCCAGCAAACGGTCGGCTTCGACCGCATCGAGATGCTCGGCCTGATAGAGATTCCGATAAATCGTTGCGAGAGCGGCCACCCGGTCCTGAACCGAGCGCAGAACGCGCTTGGCGTCGTTGTCCTCGATAACACGGCTTTGCATGTTGATGATCGAACCGATCAACTGGAGATTATTCTTCACACGATGATGAAGTTCTTTCAGAAGCACGGTTTTTTCGGCGACCGCCGCCTCCATTGCTTCCTCGTCCCGGATCAGGATGCGAGCCATGTTGTGAAAAGTCTGACTGACATCGGCGATTTCCGTCGGTGCGTCGGATAGGACCGGAGGAGCGATATCTCGATTACCGATGGCGAAGCGGCGCATCTGACCACGGAGTTCGCCTATGTGGCGCAAGACAAGGCGGAACACGGCAAAATAGGCGACGGCCAAAGACACCAGCCACAAGGCAACAGGAAATAGCACGGCCCCGAAACGCGACAATTGCAGGACGCCTACGCCGGCTATCTTGGGATTCCAGCTTCCAAGCGCATAGACTAGTCCCGGAACAACCGGAACCACGGTAAAGACACGCAACTCTCCGGTGTTGGAGTAGTCGCGAAAAGTTGTCTCGGTCCTGGACAAAAGGCTGACCAGCTCGGTTCCCTGCGGCAGGATATCGGTCGCGCTATCGCCGGAGCCGCTATCCGCTGTCAGAATCTCGCCCCTGTGATTGAAGGTCGCTATCTTTGCGCCTTCCGTGCCGAAGCTGATCGAATGCGTCGAGCGTAACAACTCATGCGTCAGCGCCACAGCGATATATCCGAGCAGTTCCCGGTCTCGATAAAGCGGTTGCATGACCTGGATTACAGAGGGGTCTCCGTCGGAACCGCTATCCAGGGAAGTGACCAACGTACCGGGTTCGTTGACGAATTTCTCGTAGGCGGGGGATTCGCGCATATCGACGACAGCGGTGGACCGGGGTCCTGAATGACAGGTGCTCATCCCATTCAGCGGCACGAAGCCGGCATAGACATAGGTTGCACTGCGCTCGATGAAATTCCGCATGAGATCAGAGCAGTTCCGCTGCTGATCCATCGCATCCAGAACGCCCGGACCCAACGCGTCAGCCGAACCTAGCGCACTTTGCAGAAGCGCCCTCTCACCCGAGGCGGCAGAAGCGGTCCGGCCAAGAAGTGCGATCTCTGCACTGCGTTCCGCTTCACGTGACAGGTTCAGGTTTTGGATCAACGACATCAGGCCGACCGGCAAAATCGCGACCGAAAGCAGCATCCCAAGGCGGAAGCCAAGCCGCTTGGTAAAATCCAATCGTTCGGTCAGACGTCGTAGAAACACCACGTGAACAAGATCAACGTCGCACGGGGTGATTCGGTGCCATCACGGCAAGAGTGACCTGATCATTCATGCTCAACTCTTCATTCTCTTCCAAATGTAGCAGTTCTGCCAGTTTACGGCGGCCACGATTGGCGCGCGACTTCACGGTTCCGATAGCCACCCCGGTCATATCGGCGACTTCCTCATACGAGAAACCCGATGCGCCCACGAGAATCAATGCCTCTCTTTGTTCGTCCGGTAGCTGCTCGAACGCGACGCGGAAATCCCGCAATGCCAAACGTCCGTCATGTTCCGGACGAGTCGACAGACGTGCGGCGTGAAGGCCATCACTGTCGCTGACCTCTCGCTTGGTCTTGCGACGGGCGGAATAGAATGTATTTCGCAAAATTGTGAACAGCCATGCGCGCAGGTTGGTCCCGGTCTGGAACTTGTCCATATTCGTCCATGCCTTGACGATGGTGTCCTGCACCAGATCGTCGGCGGATGCGCCCTCACGCGTCAGAGACAACGCAAAGGCGCGCAGCGCGGGAAGGTGATCGACCAGTTCATCACGCGGATTGGCTTGGGCGGTGGCGTCGTTGCGCTCACCGCCGGATTTGTCGGCAGGTTCCATATGTTACTCCTGCTCGCGCAGTTTTTGCAGCAATTCAAGAAAACGGTCGGGAATTTCGTCGGAGCTATCCTGTTCATACACCCGCCGCAGGTTCTCATCGATCTGTTTCTGGATCGCGTCCCTGTGGTTCTCTTCTCGCTTAGGTGTCATCGTTTCGTTAGCCCCGGTAATCTTGTGCGCCACCTTTCCAACATGTAGGGGTGGGTGATGGTTCCGTGCAACCTGCGAAATTTGAGGATAGACTGTCATGTCCGCTGCTAATCTTGCCCAATCCGTCGGGCGCGAGCTTCCGTATCTGCGTCGCTACGCGCGCGCATTGACCGGTAGTCAGAAGGCAGGCGACAATTACGCCGCCGCGACTCTGGAGGCCATCCTTTCCGATCGCTCGGTACTGGACGGAGAGAATGACACCCGTATCGGCCTGTTCCGTGCCTTTCACGCGATCTGGCAGAGCTCTGGCGAGCCGGTCGAGGAGATCGAGTTGTCTGCCAGGGAAAAAGGCGCTCAGGATCGTCTGCGCAAGCTCACGCCGAATTCGCGTGAAGCCCTGCTTCTGCGCACCATAGAAGAGCTGCGTTATGATCAGATCGCCCACATCATGGAGATCAGCCAGCCTGAGGCGGAAGAGCTGATCCAGATCGCCCTGAATGAGATGAGCGACTCGATTGCAGGCCGGATCATGGTGATCGAGGATGAAACCATCATCGCCATGGATCTCAAGGGCATCGTGCAAGCGATGGGACACAATGTTACTGGCGTCGCCCGGACCCATTCCGCCGCTATCGAACTGGCCGACAGCGAGCGTCCTGATCTGATCCTTGCCGACATCCAGCTTGCCGACGGATCTTCAGGAATCGATGCAGTCAACGACTTGTTGCATGACTTGGGAGAGATCCCGGTCATCTTCATCACGGCATTCCCGGACCGGCTCTTGACCGGTGATCGGCCCGAGCCCGCTTTCCTGATCTCCAAACCCTATAACGAAGAGCAGGTCCGTTCGGCCGTGTCGCAGGCAATGTTCTTTGCCACGACCGAAGGGTTGGAGGTTTAGCGCGTTTCCAACAGTCACGGAAACCGTCTCGGCAGAAAAATCGCTGAAAAGCAGGTTGCCTTACTCTGCGTTTAAAGGCTGTCGCACCTCGCGCACAGCCTTTAAACGTTTCCGGTGCGCAAGTTCGATATTGATCACTGCACCCAGAAGCACGGAGAAACCGGCGAGATAAAACCACATCAGAAGTGCTACAACCGTACCGATGGACCCATATATACGGTTATAGCTGTTGAAGCTGCCGAGATATGCAGAGAAGCCGATAGACGCCGCAGCCCATAGAAGCGTGGCAAACAATCCACCCCATGTCAGCAGTGGGGTTCGCGATGCTTTCACATTCGGGCCGTAGCGATACAGGATGCCGATCCCTAGGATGACCAGCACGAACATCCCCGCCCATGGGAGTGCTGTAAGAAACCACGCCCGGACTTCTCCAATAATTACAAAGTTCAACACGATTGGCACGATAACGATCGTGGCCATTCCCGCCAGCGATACGCCGACAATTGCCAATGTAAGCATATAAGCTGTGATGAAGCGAAAGATCGTGGAACGCCGGCGCGCTCCATGAGCTGCGTTCAGCCCATTGATCAGCGCATCGACGCCCGCGCGAGCCGAAATTGTCGCGACCATGAAGGAAATGAAGGACGCCCAGCCAATCGAGGTTCGTCCGGCAGCGGTCAAAGATCTGATCTGCGTGTCTATGATCCCCGCTGCACCATCCGGAAGAAATTCATGGGCGACCTCTACATAGGCCATGATGGCATTGGGATCGAACCACAGGCTCCAGAGCGCAATAATCGCGGCGAGGCCGGGAAATACCGCAAACATCGCATAAAAGGCCACACCAGCGGCAATAAGACCCATATGGATCTTCTCCATCCTGTCGAAGACCGCTTGCCAGAATGACCAAAACTCTCGGAACGCATAGAACATAGGGTCCTTTCTCAAATCACATAAAGTTACGCTCGGCTCCAAGTTCGTCAGGATTTCAATCGGAGTAGCGCGCCCAGATTGATACGTCACCCATTTCTGCAACGAGTTCGGCATGCGCGGCTGCTTCAGCTTCAGTCAGTCGAGAAGGCAGCGGTCTTGGCCGCGACAAGGGGCGAACCGTTATCGGGGTTGCCTGATCCACGGGTTGCTTCTGGCTAGGCTGGTCGAGCACCAGATCGGGCTGCCGCCCTCCGATCAGTTCAAGATATACCTCTGCCAGGAGCTCAGAGTCGAGCAGGGCTCCGTGCAGCTCGCGCCCGGAATTGTCCACTCGAAAACGCCTACAAAGCGCATCCAGCGAGGCGGGTGCACCAGGATACTTCTCTCGTGCCAGGGCCAGTGAATCGAGCGCACGGCTCCATGGCAGGGTAGGGAAACCTGCGCGTTTAAGCTCTGCATTCAGGAACTTCATGTCAAAACTGGCGTTATGGATCACCAGCTTGGCATCATCGCCTATGAAATCGAGAAAATCCCCGGCAATTTCTGCGAATTTTGGCTTGTCTCTCAGGAAATCGTCACCAAGGCCGTGTACCTCAAATGCCTCGGTCGGCACGGAACGTTCCGGATTGATATAGACATGAAAGGTCTGGCCCGTCGGCATATGGTTCAGCAGTTCGAGCGCACCTATCTCGACGATGCGGTCATCCTTTTCCGCATCGAAGCCCGTGGTTTCGGTATCCAGAACAATCTCACGCATTTGTTACAATCTCTCTGCAAATTCGTTCGACTGCGGCGCGCGCGCCTTCCAGCGTATCGGTCGGAATGATCCAATCGGCACGAGCACGTTTTTCCGCATCCGGCATCTGGCGCGAAAGGACCATCTGGAAATGTTCTTTTGTCATACCGGGCCGCGAGAGTACACGATCATGTTGGGTCCTTGAATCCGTCGAAACAACGGCCACGCCATCCACCTGCTGCTCCGATTTACCTTCGAAAAGCAGTGGGATATCCAGCACCACGATCTGACTACTGTGATGTTCCCGAACAAATTTCTCTCGATCTTCGGCAACCAGAGGATGAACAATCTTTTCCAAGCGCTTCAATGCATCGGAATTCCCGGCCAAGGTTTGTTTCAAGATTTTACGGTCTATGCCGCCATCATTGAGGGTCTCTGGAAATGCAGCCGCGATCGGCACCACAGCTGCTCCTCCCGGGGCATAAAGACGATGCACGGCCTCATCTGCATCCCAGACCGGAAACCCGAGTTCGAGGAACATCCTGGCGGTGGTCGTTTTCCCCATGCCAATACTGCCGGTCAGGCCAAGCTTGTAAGTCATTCAAGAACGATCCGACGAGTTTCGTCATCGATAACCGGGCGATGACCGAACCAACGCTCGAATCCCGGGGCCGCCTGATGCAGCAGCATTCCCAGACCATCAACAGTCCGACATCCACGTGCCTGAGCTTCGGCCAAAAATGGCGTGATCAGCGGCGTATAGACAAGATCGGTCACCAAGGCGTCTGGCGACAATGCATCAAGTGGTATTCGCAATGGTTGCTTGCCCTGCATTCCCAGAGATGTCGCGTTCACCACCGTCGCAGACCCTTCAAGCATGTTGCCTGCCTGTGCCCAATCATAGACGATCACACGTGCGCCGAATTCTGACCGAATTTGTTCAGACCGGACCCTGGTTCGGTTGGTGATACGGAGTTCACCCACGCCGCTGTCCAGCAGGGAAGCGACGACTGCCCGGGCCGCACCGCCAGCACCGATAACCGCTGCGGGTCCATGATCAGGCGTCCAATCGGGCGCGGATTGACGTAGATTGGCGATGAAGCCGTAACCGTCCGTGTTGTCGGCATGGATCTTGCCGTCGGGACGAAAAATCAGTGTGTTAGCAGCGCCGATCAACGCGGCACGGTCCGTGACCACATCCGCCAGCGTCAGAACCGCCTCCTTATGCGGAATGGTCACATTGATGCCGACAAATCCCAACCTGGGAAGCGCTCGTAACACCTCGGCCAAGTTTTCAGGCATAACAGGCATCGGAATGTAATGCCCGTCGATCAAGTAGCGCTTCAGCCAGTGTGTATGCAATCTGGGCGATCGTGAATGCACAATCGGCAGCCCGATCACACCCGCCAAGGGGGCATGCTGGATCTGGCTGATAGGCATATCTTCAGTCATTGCTCGCTGCGTCTGTTCCACTAGTCGGGCTTGTAACAGAGTATGGTTGGTTATCGTGGGAAAAAAGGGCTTCTATCGGAGTCTGGCTAGAGTTGTGGCCTGATGGACTCACCCCTGTGGATGAAACATACGGATATCTTCGGGAGAATCCGTTGATAAGGCTTATCCCATCACGGAATTCCCTTGTCCTGCCTGGAACCAAAAGTGAACGAGGCTCGCTTGTCCACAGGTGGACAATGCGATTGTGCAAATTTCATATCTGTTGATAACATCCCGATCAGAATAGATTCCCCAGATTCATCCACAATTTAACATGTTGTATTTAAATGATATTTACTCTTTTTGGTGAGTTCTGCTTCTGTTTTTCCACAACAATGGAAGTAGGGGAAAGATGTGTAGATAACGAAGTGTTCCCGTTCTCCCCAGCCCCTACAATAACAACATTCCTTTTTATCTTCTTATTATTTAGAGCAGAGAGAACAGGAGAATTTTCGTGATTGAGCTACTCTCCACCATCTATCCTTATGTGAAAGCAATCCACGTGATGGCTGTGCTGTCCTGGATGGCTGGTCTGTTCTACCTGCCGCGCTTGTTCGTCCATCATGCGGAACGAGGAATGGATAACGGCGAACCAGGCCGC
This sequence comes from Paracoccus saliphilus, assembly GCF_028553805.1. Lineage (NCBI taxonomy): Bacteria > Pseudomonadati > Pseudomonadota > Alphaproteobacteria > Rhodobacterales > Paracoccaceae > Paracoccus > Paracoccus saliphilus. Next base: position 4,348,578 of record NZ_CP067140.1, read on the forward strand.
AGCTTTGCCATTATGGAAGATAAGCTTCTGCGCGTGATCATGCGTCCAGCAATGATCGTGGTATGGATCAGCGGGCTATGTCTTGTCTTTACACCCGGAATTGTGGATTGGTCTCTGGCTTGGCCTTGGGTCAAGGCAGGGTGTGTCTTGGCAATGACGTGGTTTCATGGCTGGTGTGCAGGTCAAAGGCGCTCATTGCTGCGCGGAAATTCTCTTGGTGGACGCCGCTATCGCATCATGAACGAGGTCCCGACATTGCTGATGATCCTGATTGTTCTATCGGTAATCGTGAAATACTGACCTCGGCGATTGACTCGAAGTTTATTGCAGCTTATCTGACGCTCAAACCCGGCCGTCCGGTACGGGATCCTCCATTACATCCATGATTGCGCCAAGCACTCCTCCATTGGCGTTCACGAGGTCTTAAGATGAGTGAAGAGCGACTTAATCTGTCCGAGCTTAAAGCCAAGAGCCCAGCTGATCTGCTTTCTATGGCGGAGGAGTGGGAGATCGAGAACGCCTCGACCATGCGCAAGGGCGAGATGATGTTCTCGATCCTGAAGGAGCATGCCGAGGAAGGCTGGGATATCGGCGGAGAGGGCGTTCTGGAGGTGGTACAGGACGGGTTCGGTTTTTTGCGTTCCACCGAGGCCAATTATCTTCCCGGCCCCGACGATATCTATGTAAGCCCGGATATGATCCGGCAGTTTTCCTTGCGAACCGGTGATACCGTAGAGGGTGTGATTCGTGCGCCAGGAGACAATGAGCGTTACTTTGCCTTGACGAAGGTCGAGCAGATCAATTTCTCTGATCCAGAAAAGGCTCGACACAAGGTTGCCTTCGATAACCTGACGCCGCTTTACCCCAATCAACGATTGAACATGGAAATCGAGGATCCGACAATCAAGGATCGCAGTGCGAGAATAATTGATCTGGTTGCTCCGATCGGTAAAGGGCAGCGATCCTTGATCGTGGCACCTCCCCGGACCGGTAAAACCGTGCTGTTGCAAAACATTGCCCATTCCATCGAACGCAATCATCCTGAATGTTATCTGATCGTCTTGTTGATTGACGAGCGTCCTGAAGAAGTGACCGACATGCAACGAAGCGTGCGCGGAGAGGTGATTTCTTCAACTTTCGATGAACCGGCGAGCCGACATGTTGCCGTAAGTGAGATGGTGATTGAAAAAGCCAAGCGTCTGGTTGAGCATAAACGAGATGTTGTTATTCTTCTGGATTCGATAACTAGACTTGGTAGAGCATTTAACACTACGGTTCCAAGTTCAGGTAAAGTTCTTACGGGTGGTGTTGATGCGAATGCATTACAAAGACCCAAGCGATTCTTTGGTGCGGCGCGGAATATAGAAGAAGGCGGCTCGCTGACGATCATTGCCACCGCCTTGATAGATACAGGTTCGAGGATGGACGAAGTGATCTTTGAAGAGTTCAAGGGTACCGGCAACAGCGAGATTGTGTTGGATCGTAAAGTCGCTGACAAGCGCGTGTTCCCGGCGATGGATATCCTGAAATCCGGTACCAGGAAGGAAGAGCTTCTGGTTGAGACGCGGGATCTGCAGAAGACTTATCTTCTTCGGCGGATTCTCAACCCTATGGGGACGACCGATGCTGTCGAATTCCTGATCTCAAAACTGAAGCAAACGAAGACAAATTCAGAATTCTTCGATTCGATGAACGCCTGACGAGGCTATTATGGATCTGATTTTTGCTGAAGCCACCCCGCCTGGGCGGAGTGGTGTTTCAGTCATTAGACTAAGCGGTCATAAAGCTAGGCGAGTTGCTGAGCAATTGGCCGGACCATTGCCTATTGCTCGTAATGGATATTTTCGTTCTATCCGGGATGGTGAGGAAGTGCTCGACCGGGCGCTGGTAATTTGGTTTCAGGAGGGACATAGTTTTACCGGCGAAGAGGTTACAGAATTTCATTTGCATGGTGCTCCGGTTGTTGTACGGCGTGTCACACAAACGCTGACTCGATGTGGGGCACGACAGGCTGAGGCTGGCGAGTTTACACGCCGAGCATTCCAATCAGGCCGTATGGATTTGGCTGAAGTTGAAGGTCTTGGCGATCTTCTGGAAGCTGAAACTGAGACGCAGAGGCAGTTGGCTATTCGCGCAGCGAATGGAGAGCTTGGAAAAAAAGCCGAAATCTGGCGAGGATTGTTGATACGTGCTGGCGCCTTGGTTGAGGCCAGTGTCGATTTTGCCGATGAAGAGGTTCCCGAAGAGGTTCCTGAGGATGTTTATTCCATACTCGCGGAACTGAGAACTCATCTTGATAATGAAATCGGCGGGTTTCCTGCAGCCGAACGTTTGCGGAAGGGATTTGAAATTGCTGTTATTGGACCTCCAAATGCGGGAAAATCAAGTCTCATAAACCGAATTGCACGTCGAGATGTTGCGCTGGTTTCAAATATTGCCGGTACGACGCGCGATATTATAGAGGTGCGGCTGGATCTTAACGGCTTGGCGGTGACATTTCTTGATACTGCGGGATTGCGATCATCCACCGATGAAATTGAGCAAATGGGGGTTGATCGAGCTAAACGAAGAGCCTTGGCTGCGGACATGAGGCTACACCTGTCAGAAACCAATGAAATCGACCAGGAACTATGGCGGGATGGTGATTTATCCGTCGCAACCAAGATGGACTTGGAGCTCTATAAGGTAAGCGGAAATTCCGTTTCTTCTGTTACAGGTGAAGGAATAGATGAGCTTCTCTCACATATACATGATAGGCTGTCGTTACGAGTTGCCGGGGCAGGTATTGTCAGCCATGAACGTCAGTTGAGTGCTTTGGTGGAGGCGCGAAAGGCTCTTTCCGATACAGAGCAAATTCCACCGGAACTATTGGCTGAAGCGATCAGGCAAACGGCTGCTTCTTTGGACAGACTAGTTGGCAGAATCGGCGCAGAAGAGTATTTGGATGTAATCTTTACGTCATTCTGTATTGGAAAATGAGGATGTTTCACGTGAAACATTTCGATGTAGTTGTTATCGGAGGCGGACACGCTGGGGTAGAGGCTGCTGCGGTCGCCGCTAGAATGGGTGTGCGGACGGCATTGGTGACAATGCGCAAGGAGGATATTGGTACGCTTTCTTGCAACCCCGCAATCGGCGGTCTTGGAAAAGGGCATCTCGTGCGAGAAATCGACGCACTGGATGGGCTGATGGGACGGCTAGCCGATAGGGCTGGGATTCAGTTTCGTCTCTTGAATCGCCGTAAAGGGCCAGCGGTACAAGGTCCCCGGGCTCAGATGGACCGACGGGTTTATCGCGAAACCGCCTATCGCGAAGTCTCAGAAACTGACGGCCTAGAATTGATCTTCGGTGAAGTCATGGCTCTTTCAGGAGATTCACGACAGGCTAACGGCGTGCAGTTAGCCGACGGAACTGAGATCAGTGCATCTGCTGTGATCTTGACCACGGGTACGTTTTTGAATGGGAAGATCCATATTGGTGATGAGACACGTGTCGCCGGCCGTTGGGGTGATGATGCTTCAACGGATCTTGCGAAGTCACTTCAACGATTCGAACTTCCGCTTGGACGTCTCAAAACCGGAACACCACCGCGAATTGACGGTCGAACCATAGACTGGAGGCTATTGGAGCAGCAGCCTGGTGACGACAATCCTGTTATGTTCTCATATCTTAGCAAGGCGCCTTCGCTACACCAAGTATGCTGCGCCATTACACATACTAATCAAAAAACGCATGATATCATTCGCGCAAATCTGAACCGATCCGCCATGTATGGAGGAAGTATATCTGGCAAAGGGCCGCGCTACTGCCCTTCGATAGAAGACAAGGTGGTACGGTTCTCGGACAAGGACTCCCATCAGATATTTCTTGAGCCAGAAGGCCTGGACGATTACACAGTCTATCCCAATGGTATTTCAACGTCTTTACCGACTGAAATTCAGCTGGAATATGTGCGGTCCATTCGCGGTTTGGAACGCGCTGATATTATTCAGCCAGGCTACGCGGTGGAGTATGACTACGTAGATCCACGAGCGCTTGATGCAACATTACGTCTGAAAACCGTTGAAGGCCTCTATCTGGCGGGGCAGATCAACGGCACCACGGGCTATGAAGAAGCCGGTGCTCAAGGCTTGGTGGCGGGCGTCAATGCAGCGCTGGCCGCAAGAAAAGAAGCTCCGATCACATTTAGCCGAACCAATAGCTATATCGGTGTAATGATTGACGATTTGGTCACGCGTGGTGTCAGCGAGCCCTATCGGATGTTTACATCACGGGCGGAGTTCCGGCTTACACTTAGGGCTGATAATGCAGATCAACGGCTTACTCCACTTGGCATAGCAATTGGATGCGTCGGAGATACTCGTAGAGCGTCATTTACAGTTCGGCAGCAATGTTATGACAACGCCAGAAAGCGCGCTGAAGAAGAGCGCTATTCACCAACGGAACTGAAGCGCAAAGATATCCAGGTTCGGCTTGACGGCCAGTCACGGTCTGTATTTGCAATGCTAGGTATGGGAGATGTTCCGAAGCGGAAAATACTCGATATTGCTCCTTGGCTTGATGATATAGCGCCAGAAACAATACAACAGCTTATGAATGATTCCTTGTATCATCAGTACATTGATAGGCAGAGTAGGGATGCAGAGGCGCTGAGGGCGGACGAAGCGATAACGTTACCTCCTGATATCGATTACACGATGATCGCAGGCCTATCATCTGAGTTGCGCAGCAAGCTTTCACAGCTACGTCCGACCACTTTGGCAGCAGCGGCAAAAATCGAGGGTATAACACCTGCCGCGTTAACATTACTGATGGCGATCGCAAGGCAAGCGGAGCGAAAGCACGCATGATCGGCGATGTTTCACGTGAAACACAGGGCCTGTTGGATGCGTATCAGGAGATCCTGATACGCTGGAACACCAAGATAAATCTCGTTTCACCTTCAAGTATTCCACAACTGAAATCTCGCCACATAGATGATTGTTTGCAGATTTCCGCATATGCGAAGCCGGATAAGGGAATATGGGCTGATCTGGGGAGTGGGGGCGGTTTGCCCGGGATAGTGCTTTCTATAATCTTCGCCTCCCGCCCGATACGTTTTATCCTTCTGGAAAGCGATCAACGAAAAGCAACCTTTCTTCGTTCCGCAATTCGCGATCTTGGCTTGAGTAATGCTGAGGTTAGGAATAGCCGTATCGAGGCTGTCGAACCGCTAAATGCCGCCTATCTGAGTGCCCGCGCGCTTGCTCCACTGCCGCGCCTTATGCCATATCTTGATCGGCATTTGGCAAGGAACGGGCAGGCATGGCTGATGAAAGGCGAAAAATGGCAGGCCGAAGTGGATGAAGCGCGACAGCATTGGAAATTCCGGATAGAACCGATAGCAAGCAGAACTCAAACGGGGGCTGCTATTCTCAAGATAAGCGAGGTTTCGGATGCCTGATCACTATATCGTGGCGATTGCAAACCAAAAAGGAGGGGTCGGCAAAACCACTACGGCAATTAACCTTGGTGCGGCGCTGGCCCAGGCAGGGCATCAAACAATTCTCATAGATCTGGATCCCCAAGGAAATGCATCAACCGGTCTCGGTATAGATTCGGATAGGCGCCGTCATACCGTCTATGATTTGCTGGTCGGAGAAGAACCCCTTGAGACTGTAATCCAAGACACGGATATTGAGAATTTGCAGATTGTCCCAGCCACATCTGATCTCGCTTCCGCCGATGTCGAGTTGTCCAGTTCTGCGGACCGAACCCGTCTTTTACGTAGCAAGCTCCAGAACGCGGCCCCGGGCAAGATCATTCTCATAGATTGCCCGCCCGCGCTCGGTCTGCTTACCGTCAATGCGATGGTTGCAGCTAATGGTGTGCTGGTTCCGCTTCAGGCAGAGTTCTATGCGCTCGAGGGTCTCTCTCAATTGTTGACTTCTGTCCGTCAGGTTCGTCAAACTGCTAATCCGGGACTTCGCGTCAACGGCGTCTTGCTGACAATGTCCGATTACCGGAACAACCTATCCCAACAGGTCGAAGCTGATGCGCGCGCCACTCTTGGCGAATTGATCTATCCGACGGTCATCCCGCGCAATGTTCGCGTCTCCGAAGCTCCATCACATGCAAAGCCCGTTCTGATGTATGATCCAAACTCGAAGGGCAGTGCCGCCTATCGCCAATTTGCGGCTGAATTCGCCGCTCGTCTCAACCTCACTCCGGAGGCCGCCTGATGTCCGACAGTAAAACCGCCAAACGGGGTCTCGGCCGCGGTCTTTCAGCCTTGATGGCCGATGTGGATCTTTCTGCGCCGGAAACTCATGATCGCTCTATGATCCCGATCGAGCAGATCACCGCGAACCCCGATCAGCCACGGCGCCAGTTCAAACCCGAGGCACTGAGCGAACTTGCCGACTCTCTCAAGAGTCGTGGGGTCCTGCAGCCATTGATCGTGCGCCCGCACCCCAAGGACCAGGGCCTGTATCAGATCGTTGCCGGCGAGCGTCGCTGGCGAGCGGCGCAAATGGCGCAACTTCACGAACTGCCGGTCATCATACGCGAGCTATCGGATGCTGAAGTGCTCGAAGTTGCGATCATCGAAAATATCCAGCGTGCGGATCTGAACGCGATTGAAGAGGCGACATCGTTCCGCCAGTTGATGGATCGTTTCGGACATACCCAGGAAAAGCTTGCCGAAGCACTAAACAAAAGCCGCAGTCATATTGCCAACTTGCTGCGCTTGCTGAACCTCCCGGATCCGGTGCAAGAACTGGTCAAAGGCGGGCAGTTAAGTGCCGGTCACGCACGCGCGCTGATAACCGCACCAAATGCGGCACAGCTTGCACGCAAAGTTGTTGAAAAGGGCCTGTCTGTACGCGAAACCGAGGAATTGGTGCGCAAACAATCAGAGCCCGCGACCAAGGAAAGCAAGACTGCGGCGCAGAAACAGGAGAAAGACGCCGATACACGCGCGTTGGAATCCGACTTGTCTGCGCATCTGCGGATGAAAGTGGCGATCAAACACGCTGGTACGGATGGCGGACAGCTCTCCGTCACATACCGGGATCTGGACCAGCTCGACCAGCTATGCCAGCTTTTGGGCGGAAACAGATAACGCAGCTTCGTACGGCATTTCGCATGCGGGGTGCCGGACGACATCGGCAGATTAGCTAGGTCTCGGGACGTGTTACCACATAGGTACCAACCGCCGCACAAATCGTAATTTGCATCGCAATCAGCCAAAGCGGTAGACCGATCCATATTGCAATTGCGATTCCGGCGCTCATTGCCCCAACAGCCCATAGCTTGGCAATTCGGCCTATGGCGCCACGCTCCTGCCATGCCCGGACATGAGGGCCATAGGTCGCGTGATCCAGTATCTTCTGCCGCAATCTAGGAGAGGATTTGGCGAATGCCCATGCAGCGATCAAAAGAAATGGCACAGTCGGCAACACGGGTAGAACAACACCCACGCCCCCTAAACCTAGGGCTACTAGACCAATAAAATACCAGATAATGTTCATTTAACCGGCCAACTCGCGCAGAATTGCATTTAGTACGGGGCGTCCGGCAGAACTGGCACGAAGTCGGCCATCCGACCGTTCAACCATACCCCAATCCTCCAACCGGATCAGCGCCCCGGCATCCAGAGGCTTCCCGGAAAGCCGCGCATATCGCGCTTCATCCAAGCCCTCAGCTAGTCGCATTGCCATCAACAGATACTCCACCGCTCGATCCTCGGAAGAAAGCAACGCCCTTGGCAGTTCCCCTGTTCCATTCCGTTCAACGGCATCCAGCCACGCGCCGGGCGCGCGATGTGCCTCGGTTGCCATTCGGCCATGGGGCAGGGTGATCCGGCCATGCGCGCCGGGACCGACCGCGGCCCAATCTCCCTGCCGCCAGTAAACCAGGTTGTGGCGGCTTTCCGATCCTGTAGCTGCATGATTGGAGATCTCGTAGCCAGCCATTCCGGCGGTGGCACAGACTTCCTGCGTTTCCAGATACATGTCGGCGGCCAGATCGTCATCGGGCAGGTTCCGCAGCTTGCCCGCCTCGGCCCGCGCCCCGAAAGCCGTGCCGGGCTCTATCGTCAATTGGTAAAGCGACAGATGATCGACAGCCATGCCCAGTGCTTCGCGCAGCTCGGTTCGCCATGCCTTGATGCTTTGACCCTGCCGCGCATAAATCAGATCGAAACTGACCCGGCCAAAGCAATCCCGGGCCACGTCAAAGGCCGCTCGGGCTTCGGCAACGGAATGCAGCCGTCCCAAGCGCTGCAGATCTTCGTCATTCAGTGCCTGTATGCCCATCGAGAGACGGTTGACCCCCGCTTGGGCATAACCCCGAAATCGCTCCTTCTCGACGCTGGTCGGGTTGGCCTCAAGGCTGATCTCGATATCGTTTGCAAAGCTCCAGCCCGTCCGTGCGGCACGGATCACCGCATCCACGGTTTCGGGCTGCATCAATGAAGGCGTGCCACCACCGAAAAAGATGCTGCCCAGATGCCGGTTTGGTAACTCCTCGGCCAAACGGGCGATTTCAGCGCAGAGTGCCTTGGCCCAACGCGCCTGATCGACCCGCTCGACAACATGGCTGTTGAAATCACAATAGGGGCACTTGGCGGCGCAGAACGGCCAATGGACATACAGGCCGAAACCTCCGGCCCGCCAGTCTTCTTCCTCCGGGGCCAAATATGACCGTGTCAGCGCCACATCGCTCATTCGCGCATTGCGGTAACTTCGATCTCGACCTTCATTTCCGGTCGGATCAAACCGCAAACCACCATGGTTGCTGCCGGGCGAACCTCGTCCAAGGCTTTTCCCAGAACCGGTGCAATTTGCTCGACCAGTGCCGCGTCGGTGACCGTGTACTGCACCCGAACGATGTCGTCGGCGGAAAAGCCGGCTTCATCCAGAACCCCGAAGATCGTGTCAAAGCAGTTCTGCGCCTGCTCGGCCGCATCCTCCGGAATGGTCATCGTGGTATAGTCGTATCCGGTGACGCCCGACACGAAGCACCAGTTTCCCTTCACCACGGCACGGCTGTAACCCATCGAGGCCTCAAAGGGTGACCCGGTAGAAATTCTATTCAAAACAATCTCCTATCATGTTCTCGACCGCCAGGGCCCGATGGCTGAGGCGATTCTTCATCTCCGGAGCCATTTCCCCCAACGTGATCTCATGCCCATCCGGCATGAAGATCGGGTCATAGCCATGCCCCTCAGCCCCGCGAGGAGGCCAGACGACACGTCCCGGCAACACCCCCTCGAAAACCTCCTCATGCCCGTCAGGCCACATCAGGACGAGCGTGCAGCGAAACTGTGCGCTGCGTGGCTCGGGCGCCTGCCGTTCTTCCAATGCCTGCCAGGTCTTCGCCATGGCCATTCCGAAATCCCGGCCATTGTCGGTCTCGGCCCAGTCTGCCGTATAAACCCCCGGTGCACCGTCCAGTGCATCGACACTGATGCCGCTGTCATCCGCCAGCACCGGCAAGCCGGTCGCCTCGACCGCAGCCCGCGCTTTGATCCGCGCATTGCCCAGGAAATTATCCTCGGTCTCGACCGGCTCGCCCAAGCCCTGCTCGGCAGCGCCCACGACCTCGACGCCATAAGGGGCCAGTAGCGCCCGCATCTCGGCCAATTTTCCGGCGTTATGCGTCGCCACCAGCAGGCGCTTTTCAGCGAACTTCCTCATTCCAATGCAGCCTTCTGCGCCGCCACCAACTCGGCTACGCCTGCCTCGGCAAGATCGACAAGCTGCCCCATCTCATCGCGTGAAAATGTGGCGCCCTCCGCCGACATCTGCACCTCGATCATGTGGCCTGCACCGGTCATGACGAAATTGCCATCCGTTCCCGCCTCGCTATCCTCGGCATAATCCAGATCGACCACGGGCTGGCCCGCATAGATGCCGCAACTCACTGCCGCCACGTGATCCACGATTGGGTCGCTGGTCAGTGCCCCGGCTTCCAGCAACTTGTTCACCGCGAGCCGCAGAGCCACCCAGCCCCCGGTGATCGAGGCGCAGCGCGTGCCGCCATCCGCCTGGATCACATCGCAATCCACGGTGATCTGCCGCTCGCCCAGTGCGACCCGGTCGACACCGGCACGAAGGCTGCGCCCGATCAGCCGCTGGATCTCTTGCGTCCGCCCCGATTGCTTGCCCTGCGCCGCTTCGCGCCGGTTGCGGGTATTGGTCGCGCGCGGCAACATCCCGTATTCCGCCGTCACCCATCCAAGGCCCGAGCCCTTCAGGAATCGCGGCGGATTATCCTCGATCGAGGCGCTGCACAGCACGTGGGTGTTGCCGCAACGGATCAGGCACGACCCCTCGGCGTGCCGCATTACTCCGGTTTCGATTGAAATCGGGCGCATTTGGCTTAAGTTTCGGCCAGAAGGGCGCATGGGCTATCCTTTCAATGATGATTGGCTGCCCAATACCGCCCCGCGCCCCGGTCACGCAAGCCCGTGAAGGTCATGAGTCAGGAAACGCTGCTGTCAGAACTGAACGACCGCTCCCGCGAAATCTTTCGCCGGGTGGTCGAGACCTATCTTGAAACCGGCGAACCGGTGGGCTCGCGTACCCTAACGCGGGCATTGTCCGAAAGGGTAAGCGCCGCCACTGTCCGCAATGTCATGCAGGACCTCGAATTCATGGGCCTGCTGGATAGTCCACATATCTCGGCGGGGCGCCTGCCGTCGCATATGGGCTTGCGGCTTTTCGTGGACGGGATGATGGAGGTAGATACTGTCAATCCCAACGATCAGGCGATGATGGACCGCACGCTTGGCAATGACGATTCGGATACCGGCGCGTTGCTTGGCCGGGTCAGTACGGCGCTAAGTTCGATTACACATGGGGCATCCCTTGTCCTGATGCCCAAACACGAGGCCCCGATCCGCCATATCGAATTTGTCAGCCTTGCTCCGGACCGTGCCCTTGTCGTGCTGGTCTTCGCCGATGGCCATGTCGAGAATCGCATCTTCATCCCGCCAGAAGGGCAGACCCCGTCCTCGATGCGCGAGGCGGGGAATTTCCTGAACGCCATGGCCGAAGGCAAGACATTAGCCGAGTTGCGCGGCCACATGACCCGGCAACTCGCGGAAAGGCGGCGCGAACTGGATATCCTGGCCGCCGAGCTGGTCCAGTCCGGTCTCGCCCTATGGGACAGCGAGGAAACCGATCCACGCCTGATCGTGCGGGGCAGGGCGAATCTGCTGGACAGCGAGGCCGCCGATCTCGACCGCATCCGCGTGCTGTTCGACGACCTCGAACGCAAACGTGATATCGTCGAATTTCTCGAACTGGCCGAACATGGTGACGGTGTGCGCATTTTTATTGGCGCCGAAAACAAGCTTTTTTCACTTTCGGGTTCCGCTCTGGTGGTTTCACCCTATATGAATGCCGACCGAAAGATTGTAGGCGCGGTTGGCGTCATCGGACCGACTCGGCTGAATTATGGCCGCATCGTGCCGATTGTCGATTATACCGCGCAGCTGGTCGGGCGGGCGCTGTCCGGCCGGAAAGGATGAGATTTGGAATGAACGAGCAGAACGAACAGCCGACCGAAGACATCACCGAAGAGGATCAGCTGGCCGAAATCGAGGAACTGGCCGACGAGATAGCGCGGCTTACCGCCGAACGGGATGAATTCCGCGACAAGTTCATGCGTGCGCTGGCCGACGCGGAAAATTCGCGCAAGCGTGCCGACAAGGACCGCCGCGACGCCGAACAATATGGCGGCTCGCGCCTGGCCCGCGATCTGCTGCCCGTCCATGACGCGTTGACCCGTGCCCTCGACGCTGTCGGGGATGAACAGCAAGAGGCCGCCAAGGCGCTGATCGAAGGGGTGGATCTGACCCTGCGCGAATTGTCGAATGTCTTCAGCAAGCATGGAATCACCGTGATCCGGCCGGAACCCGGCGAGAAATTCGACCCGACCTACCACGAGGCGATGTTCGAGGCCGCCGTCCCCGGCACCAAGGCCGGAGAGATCATCCAGGTCATGGATAACGGTTTCCGCCTGCATGACCGCCTGCTGCGCCCGGCCAAGGTCGGCGTTTCCTCGACACAGGAAAGCTGAGGCGTTCTCAGCCACACCACGCACTTGCCCGGAACCGGGGGCCGCAGGCTCACCGGGCGAGTGTTGACTGCGCCTATCTCAGAGGCAATGTCATATCCCAGCGATCCAGCCCCGGACCGAACCCGTCAGGTATGATCTTCGAGACGGTGAAGCCAAGTCGCTCATAGAAACCACGGGAATGTTGGCTCGTTTCTATCGTTAACTCGACGATAGTTGGAATGGCGCGCGCCAATGTCAGTCTGGCCTCTGTCAGCTTGGCACCAAACCCCTGCCCATGCAGAGCATGTTCGACCATTCCCCATTCGAGCGATGCTTTCCCCGTCACTTCGTCGGCAAGCAGCCCTCCGCAAGCGATCACAGAATCCTCGCGCGTGAGAACCAGGTAGGTGCTGCCCCTGGCGTTCAGATTTTCCAGGAACTCGGAAAACTGCGCGCGCTCTTCCGGTGCAAAGAGGGTCGGCAGGTTGCTATCGAATATGGCCAAACAGGCAGAAAAATCGCCGGGCAGGTAGGGCCGGGATATGATGTCGCTCATGCCGCTAGATTAGCGGTGACTGTTCTCGATTGTCTAGCACATGTCTGTGAGGCCTCTAAGCCCGATTCTTTCTCATCCCGGCGCCGCTTCAACCTCTCCGATATCCTCCCGCGTTAACCTTAATGAAACGAAGGCTTAAGCATGGATTCATGCATGACGTTAGGTCACCTTGGCGGCGTGCGTTGCCTGTGTACGCCCTGTGTACGGGTTGTGCACGTTCGGTGTACGCCTTGTGCATCCGAAAACCCAGCATCCGCTGTGTCAAGGCGCCTTTCTGTTGCGCACTGTCACCGATGCAACGCGCGCAGCCGTTGCCGCTCCGTTCTGCGCCCCCCAACTCCGCGACGCTACAACCTTCCGCTGACTTGCCGATTCTTCCCGTCCGCGCGACGCTTGGTAAGAGACTCGGTCATCGGAGGAGGGGACCATGACAAATACAGCAGGGGTGAAAATTCATCCCGCCGTCGATAGCGGCGTCAAATCAGGAAACCCGAATTTTTCCGGTGGTACGCTCAGTTGTCGCTGCGCTAGCAATCCGGTCAAGGTGCGGGTTGGTGCGCAGACCGCGCATAACCATGTCTGCGGCTGCACCAAATGTTGGAAACCTGACGGCGCGACCTTCAGCCAGATCGCTGTCGTGTCGCGCGATGCGGTCGAAGTTCTTGAAAACGCCGATAAACTGGAAGTCGTCAATGCCGAGGCGCCGATCCAGCGCTATCGTTGCCGCGATTGCGGCGTGCATATGTATGGCCGCATCGAGAACAAGGACCATCCGTTCTACGGCCTCGATTTCGTGCATACCGAGCTTTCGTCGGAAGACGGCTGGTCCGCGCCGGAATTCGCGGCCTTCGTCAGTTCGATCATCGAATCGGGCGTCGATCCGTCGGAGATGGACGCCATCCGGTCGCGCCTGCGCGAGCTGGGACTAGAACCTTATGACGCATTGTCTCCACCCCTGATGGATGCGATTGCGACTCATGTGGCGAAACGATCCGGTGCGCTTCCCGCTTGACGGAATCCGTGCCGGTTGAACCCGAAATTCGGAGGGGCTGCGAAAAGGCGGCCCTTTCGAACATGATATGAACCTGTTGAGATTGATAGGAGAATTGCGATGAAAACCCGTGCCGCCGTAGCCATGGAGGCTGGCAAACCGCTGGAAGTGATGGAGGTCAATCTCGAAGGGCCGAAAGAAGGCGAGGTCATGGTCGAGATTAAGGCGACCGGCATCTGCCATACTGACGAATTCACCCGCTCGGGCGCCGATCCGGAAGGCATCTTCCCGGCGATCCTGGGCCATGAGGGCGCAGGCGTGGTGGTCGAGGTCGGACCCGGCGTGACATCCGTGAAACCCGGCGATCACGTCATCCCGCTTTACACGCCGGAATGCCGCGAATGCGCGTCCTGCCTGTCGGGCAAGACCAATCTTTGCACCCGGATTCGCGCCACTCAGGGGCAGGGGCTGATGCCTGATGGAACGTCTCGCTTCAGTCTCGATGACGGGACGAAGATCCACCACTACATGGGCTGCTCGACCTTCGCGAACCATACTGTGCTGCCCGAAATCGCTGTCGCCAAGGTCCGCGACGACGCACCTTTCGACAAGATTTGCTATATCGGCTGCGGCGTGACTACCGGCATCGGTGCGGTGATCAACACCGCCAAGGTCGAGATCGGCGCGAAAGCCGTGGTCTTCGGCCTGGGCGGCATTGGCCTGAACGTCATCCAGGGCCTGCGTCTGGCGGGTGCCGACATGATCATCGGCGTCGATCTCAATGACGACAAGAAGGAAATGGCCGAGCGTTTCGGCATGACTCACTTCGTCAACCCGAAGAATGTCGAGAATACTGTACAGGAAATCGTCGAGCTGACGAAAACTCCCTTCGACCAGATCGGCGGCGCGGATTACAGCTTCGACGCCACCGGAAATGTACAGGTCATGCGCGATGCGCTGGAATGCACCCATCGTGGCTGGGGCCAGTCGGTCATCATCGGTGTCGCCCCCGCAGGGGCCGAGATCAGCACACGTCCGTTCCAGCTGGTCACCGGCCGGGTCTGGAAAGGCACCGCATTTGGTGGCGCGCGGGGCCGTACCGATGTGCCGAAAATCGTTGACTGGTACATGGACGGCAAGATCGAGATCGACCCGATGATCACTCACACCATGCCGCTGGATGACATCAACAAGGGCTTCGACCTGATGCATCACGGCGAGTCGATTCGTTCGGTCGTGCTTTACTGATCCGTCACGGCTGCTTAGGTAATGAAACGGCGGGGCCATCGGTCCCGCCGTTGCCATGCGAATGAAGGAGAGCAGTCCCATGCGGCACCAGTGGCTGGACGATGACGACGATCAGGAAGAGGACGAACCGCAAAAGGGTGACAAGGAGGGACTTGGCCTTCCCGAAGGCGACAATATCGGCAAGCTGTATTTCAAGTCGCGCACCGTGATTGTCGCGGGCACGATCACCGACAAGCTGGCGCAGCGCACCGTCGCGCACCTGCTCGCGCTGGCCGAGGACGGCGACGATCCGATCAACATGCTGATCAGCTCTCCCGGCGGGCATGTCGAATCTGGCGACATGATCCACGATGTTATCAAGTTCATCCGCCCCACCGTGCGCACCATCGGCTCGGGTTGGGTGGCAAGTGCCGGGGCGCTGATCTTCGTTGGTGCGCAGAAGAAAAATCGTTTCTGCCTGCCCAACACCCGCTTTCTGCTGCATCAGCCTTCGGGCGGGATCGGTGGAACCTCCTCGGACATGATGATCCAGGCAGAGCAGATCCGCCAGATGCGCCAGCGCCTGAACGAGATTTTTGCCGATGCCACCGGCCAGACGGCCGAGCGGATCGAGCAGGACACCAAGCGCGATTTCTGGCTGAACACGCAAGAAGCGCTGGAATACGGATTGCTGGGCAAGATCATCCGCAGCGTGGATGAGCTGAAATGAATCTGTGCGGGGAGGTCAGGATCCGCCCCGCCCATGATGCCGATCGCGACGCCATCTGGGCGATCCTCGAACCGGTCTATCGCGCGGGAGAGACTTATTGCATCCCGCGCGATATCGGCCGCGAGGATGCCTTGGCGGATTGGTTCGCTTCTCCATTTTCCGTTTTCGTGGCGGAAATCGACGGCAATATCCTCGGCACCAGTCATATCGGCGCGAATCGACCCGGAGGCGGGGCGCATGTCGCCAACGCCTCCTTTGCCACGCATCAACGGGCACGGGGCAGGGGCGTTGCCCGCGCATTGGGCGAACATTCCAAGAGATGGGCGAAGGAACAGGGTTTCCGGGCGATACAGTTCAACTTTGTCGTTTCGACCAATGCCGATGCCGTCCATTTGTGGCAGAAAGTCGGATTCGAGATTGTCGGCCGCCTGCCGGGCGCGTTTCTTCACCCGCAGCAGGGGCCGGTCGATGCGCTGGTTATGTTTCACGAATTGAAGGGAGGGCCAGATGAGCCTTGAGACCATATCTGAGAACCGCAGCTTTGGCGGCACGCAGGGCGTATATCGCCACAAATCGCAGGCCACCGGGACCGAGATGACCTTCGGTCTGTTCCTGCCGGAAGAGGCTCAGCATGGCCGGGTGCCGGTGCTGTGGTATCTCTCGGGCCTGACTTGCACCCATGAAAATGCCATGAGC
This sequence comes from Paracoccus saliphilus, assembly GCF_028553805.1. Taxonomy (NCBI): domain Bacteria; kingdom Pseudomonadati; phylum Pseudomonadota; class Alphaproteobacteria; order Rhodobacterales; family Paracoccaceae; genus Paracoccus; species Paracoccus saliphilus. The sequence goes on from NZ_CP067140.1 coordinate 4,364,826, forward strand.
AAGGCCGCCGCGCAGGAATGGTGCGCCGAGGCGGGCATCGCCATCGTCTTTCCCGACACCTCGCCCCGTGGCTATGACGTGGCCGATGACGAGGCTTTCGATCTGGGCAAGGGCGCGGGCTTTTACGTGAATGCCACGCAGGATCCATGGAAGCCGCATTTCCAGATGTGGCATTATGTCGTGCATGAACTTCCCGAACTGCTCAGCGATAATTTTGCCATCGACCGCGATGCGATGGGCATCACCGGCCATTCGATGGGTGGTCACGGCGCCTTGACCATCGCAATGACCCATCCCGAGCGCTACAAATCCGTATCGGCCTTTGCGCCGATCGCGAACCCGACCGAGTCGGATTGGGGCAAGAAACAACTGACCGCCTATCTGGGGGATGATCGCGACGCGTGGCGCGCGCATGATTCGACCATCCTGATGACGGAAAGGGGGTTCCCCGGCGAGATCCTGATCGACCAGGGCAGCAGCGACCAGTTCCTCGACCTGCTCAAGCCGGAATCACTGGCCCATGCGATGATGGCCCGCCGACAGCCAGGGCAGTTTCGAATGCAGCCGGGCTACGACCATAGCTATTTCTTCGTTCAAAGCTTCATGGCCGATCATGTCATGTGGCATGCGGAACGGTTGATCTGAAGGCTTGGTTTCTCAGGATTCGTCCTGATTTGTTCCGATCCGGATGGAAACCGTTGATGATTGCGTCCCGCGATGGCCGGGGGGTTTCACACCCCCCGGGCCCCCGTGGGATATTTCCATGAAGAAGAAGCTGTGCCGGTTGGGGACGGGCGATTCTGGCAGAAACCGGAGTGATTTACGCGATTGCCGATCGTTCCCGATCATCCTGCCGAATAACCATCAGACTTTAGGGGCAAGTGGCAGGGCGGCAGATTGACGCAGGCGGGTGCGCGTCCAAAACTGGCTTCATGGACGAGCTGCGGGGGAGGACTTGACCGTAGCGGATGATCCAGAAGCGGAGGAACACATCCATGAAACAACTGTTGAACAGCGCTGCGGTCGCGCTGCTGCTTTCGGGCGCAGCGGCCTATGCGAATGAAAGCGTCACGACCGAGGCCGGCGATACCGGTCAATGGGCAATCCAGACCGGTGACTATGCCAATACCCGTTATTCGGAGCTGGATCAGATCAACAAGGACAATGTCGGCGATATGCGAGTCGCCTGGACCTTCTCGACCGGCGTGCTGCGCGGCCATGAAGGCGGTCCGCTGATCATCGACGACATCATGTATATCCATACGCCCTTCCCGAACAATGTCTATGCCCTGGATCTGAATGACGAGGGCAAGATCCTGTGGAAATACCAGCCGGAGCAAGACCCCGAGGTCATCGCGGTGATGTGTTGCGATACCGTCAGCCGTGGCGTGGCCTATGCCGATGGCATGATCCTGCATCATCAGGCCGATACCACGCTGGTCGCGCTGGATGCCAAGACCGGCGAGGAAAAGTGGAAGGTCAAGACCGGCGACCCGTCGGTCGGCGAAACCAATACCGCCACCGTGATGCCGGTTGGCGACAAGGTCATTGTCGGCGTGTCCGGCGGTGAATACGGCGTACGTGGCCGTGTGACGGCCTATAATATTGCTGACGGTTCCGAAGTCTGGAAAGCCTATTCGACCGGTCCGGACGAGGAAATGCTGGTCGATCCCGAAGCTACAACGCATCTGGGAGAACCCATCGGCGCTGACAGCTCGCTCAATAGCTGGGAAGGCGATCAGTGGAAGATCGGCGGCGGCACAACCTGGGGCTGGTATTCCTATGATCCCGAGCTAAACCTGATCTATTACGGCACGGGTAACCCCTCGACCTGGAACCCGTCTCAGCGTCCGGGCGACAACAAGTGGTCGATGACCATCATGGCCCGCGATGCCGATACCGGTATGGCCAAGTGGTTCTACCAGATGACGCCACATGACGAATGGGATTTCGACGGCGTCAACGAGATGATCCTGACCGACCAGGAAGTCGATGGCGAGATGCGCAAGCTTCTGACCCATTTCGACCGGAACGGCCTTGCCTATACGCTTGACCGCGAATCCGGCGAGCTGCTGGTGGCCGAGAAATACGATCCGGCGGTGAACTGGACGACCGGCGTCGACATGGATCCGGAATCCGAGAACTACGGGCGTCCGGAAGTGGTTGCCGAATACTCGACCGAACAGAACGGCGAGGACACCAACACCACCGGCGTCTGCCCGGCGGCGCTTGGGACCAAGGACCAGCAACCGGCGGCCTATTCGCCCGATACCGGCCTGTTCTACGTGCCGACCAACCACGTCTGCATGGATTATGAGCCGTTCCGCGTGGCCTACACCGCCGGACAGCCCTATGTCGGCGCCACCCTGGCGATGTATCCCGCACCTGAAAGCCATGGCGGCATGGGCAACTTCATTGCCTGGGACAACATCAATGGCGAGATCAAGTGGTCGCTGCCCGAGCAATTCTCGGTGTGGTCGGGTGCTTTGGCAACTGCTGGCGGCGTGGTCTTCTATGGCACGCTGGAAGGCTACCTGAAGGCAATCGATGCTGAGACGGGCGACGAGCTTTACAAGTTCAAGACCCCTTCGGGCATCATCGGCAACGTCACCCCCTACATGCATGACGGCAAGCAGTATATCGCGATCCTGTCGGGCGTTGGTGGCTGGGCCGGTATCGGTCTTGCGGCTGGTCTGACCAACCCGAATGACGGTCTGGGTGCCGTGGGTGGCTATGCCTCGCTCAGCGACTACACCGAGCTCGGTGGCCAGCTGACCGTGTTCGAAGTGCCGGGATCTGCCCCGGCTGACGCGGGAACCGAAGAGGCATCTGCCGAAGAAGCTCCTGCTGAAGAAGCATCGGCAGAAGAAGAGGCTCCTGCCGAGGAAGCAGCCACTGAATAATCGGACAAAGGCTCATACTTTCGTTCCGATTGAGCAAAAGTGATCTGTGAAAGGACCGCCCCAGCGATAGACTGGGGCGGTTCTGTCTGAGGAGAGCAGACATTGTTATTTGGAGGAAGTCCGACAATGAGAACCATTACCAGCCTTGCGGCGCTGGTCCTTGGCGCAACCGTGGCCGGCATGGCCTTTGCGCAAGAGGATACCGGCGAAAACGCTGCGCCAGCCGATGAGGAAGTCGAAATCAAGGAAGACCAGACCGTCATGCCAAGCGGCCATGACATCACCCCGTCCGAGATGATGGACGGGCGCTGGTACAACGAGGAAGGCATCCCGACCTTCAAGGTCGAGGATGACGGTACTGTCGATTACGCCACCTTCTCGGGCTTCCGCCGCTATCATGCGGAATGCCATGTCTGCCACGGTCCGGATGGCGAGGGCTCGACCTATGCGCCGGCGCTGAAGAATTCGGTCCTGCGGATGGACTATTACGATTTCCAGCAAGTCGTTGCGTCCGGCAAGCAGGAGGTGAGCAATTCTGCAAACCAGGTGATGCCCGCCTTTGGCACCAACAAGAACGTGTGGTGCTATATCGACGATATCTATGTCTACCTGCTGGCGCGTGGCACCGATTCGATCCCGCGGGGGCGTCCGGCAGATAAGGCCGACAAGCCCGAGGAATTTGCCGCAGCCGAAGATTCCTGTATGTCGATGTAGAATGAGGACCTTTGTCTCATATGTTCTGATCGCCTGGCTCTGTTCTTCCGGGCTGGCAACCGCACAGGTGGCCGATCTGCGTTCGACGACGCAGTTCCGCGTCTGTGCGGATCCCGCGAATGCGCCGATGTCCGTCAAGGATGGCGACGGCTTCGAGAACGAGTTGGCCGATCTGTTCGGCCAGCTTCTGGACAGGCCAGTGACCTATAGCTGGTTTCCCTCGGGCATGGGCTTTATCACCAAGACCTTGCGGGCAGGCACTTGCGACGTGGTGATGGGCTATGCGCAGGGCGACGAGCTGGTGCAGAACACGAACCACTATTACACTTCGGTCTACGGGATCGTGACCCGCAAGGACAGCGATCTTGCCTCGGTCGATCACTTGACCGACCCGGCGCTGAAGGATCATCCCATCGGGGTGGTCGCGGGTACGCCTCCGGCCACGATCATGGCGCGGGCCGGATTGGCCAAGGATATGCGCGGCGCCGACCTGATGGTCGATCGCCGGGTTCAGGATCCGGTCGGAGATCTGCTTGACGGCGTCCGGGACGGAACACTGGATGCCGCCGTGTTGTGGGGACCCATGGCCGGACCAAGGATCAAGGACGATCCCGATTTGCAGTTCACGCCGCTTCTGAAAGAGACGTCGGGGCCCAAGATGTTCTACCGCATCACCATGGGCGTGAGGCCCGGCGAACAGGAATGGAAGCGGGAACTCAATAGCCTGATCCGCCGCCACCAGGACGAGATCAACGCCATCCTGAAAGGGGCGGGCGTGCCGTTGGTTGATGATTATGGCAAGGAGCTTCTGCAATGATCCGGTGGGTGGCTGCATTGATGCTTGCGGCCACCCCGGTTCTTGCCGAGGTGCCCGAACCGGTGGAGTACCGGGGCGAGCCTTACAGGGCCCCTGTTCCCGATACGCTTGCGGGGGCGGAGGTGATCGGCGCCGAGCGTGCCATCGAATTGCAGGCCGACGGGGTCGCCTTCATCGACGTTCTTCCCCGAACCCGCAAACCCGATAATCTGCCCGAGGATGTGGTCTGGCGCGAACCGCCTCACGACACCATCCCCGGAGCGATCTGGCTATGGGATACCGGCTACCAGGAATTATCGCAGGCCGAACAGGCGCGTTTGCGGAACGGTCTGGAACAGGCGACTGACGGTGACCAGGCCGCAGCGGTCGTCATCTTCTGCCGCGCCGATTGCTGGATGAGCTGGAACGCGGCGAAGCGGGCCGTCTCGATGGGATATAGCCGGGTCATCTGGTTTCCCGGCGGCACGGATGACTGGCAGGCGGCGATGATGGGCCCTGAACTGGTCAGGGCTCGACCTGTCGCCCCGTGAACTGGCCGAAGGCGCGGGGCCCTGCTGGCATCTCGATCTCGGCTGTCGCCTCCAGCTTTTTTGCATCCACCACCGTGACCGTATCGGAATCCCAGTTGGCGACCACGATACCGCTGCCATCGGGCAGGGGGGCGATCCCCTCGGGATAGTCCCCGGTTTCGACCTCGCCCAGGACCTCCAGGCTTTCCGGGTCGAATACCGTAAGGGTGCTGTCATATTGATTGGTGACGAAACCGCGCCCCTCTGCGAAGGCGATGCCATATGGATGACTGCCGGTTTCGATCTGCCCGACAAGCTTTCCCCCGATCGGATCTATGACGGACATGGCATCGCCCATCACATCCGCTGTCCAAAGCCGTCCGCCATGAAAGGTTACGGCAAAGGGATGCTCACCTGCGGTCTTGATCCGCCGGATAAGCCGTCCCGTCCCGCTGTCGAAGATGCTGACCTGATTGTCGTCGCGATCTGCGGTGGCGACCAGCAGGCCATCATGGCTGACAGCGACACCCGCCGGCGCGGTCCCCGTTTCGGCGATCCAGACCTGTTTCAGCTCGCCATCCAGCCGCATCAGCTTTCCGTTGAACCAGTCGGTGACGAAAACCCCGCCATTCGGTGCGACGGCGACACCGAAAGCTCCTTCGCCCAGTTCCCTGCGATCGATGATGCGGGCTTTCTCGTCCAACACGCTCAATCGCCCGGTATCGGCGGAAATAACATAGGCGCGCCCGGTTTTCGGATCATAGGCGACCGGGGCGGGAGCACCGTCCACGGGGGTCTGTGCGACGATCTCGTGGCTTTTAAGATCGAGAATCGAGACGGCATTGCCGTTCTGCGAGGTGATGAAGGCGAGATCCGCCGCCAGCGCGGAGGAGATCGGCAAAAGTGATGCCAAAAGGAAAATGGCGGCACCGTGCATCGCCAAGGCCAGTGGATTGCGCCCCGCGATGGCTGGGGGCCAGTTTGCGGCGATCTGCCGCAAATCGCGGTGCAACGCGCGTTGCCTGTGTACGCGCTGTGTACGCGTTGTGCACGTGCGGTGTACGGATGTCACGGCCGGATTTCCCAGTAATTGCTTGTCAGGAACGACCAGCTATTGCATCCGGCGCAACGGTGCAACGCACGATGGCGTTGCACCGCCTATCCGGGGCTATTCGACTTTGCCGAACCTTTCGGTGAGCGCGTCCATCCCGGCCTGATAGATCTCCTCTACCGCTGCGACCGCGGCTTCGTCATTCAGCTCCGCAGGGGGATCGTTGTTCGGAAAACCGCGGTAAAAGCCCGCTTTCCAGATCACCTCGGCCTTGCCGTCCTTGTCCTTGACCTGCAGCGTCGAAGAGTAATTCGTCACCGGCAGAACCTCGACCGCGACATCGGTGATCATGTATTTGTACGTGCGTTTTTCCGGGTCCCACCCGATCAGTTGCTCGGTGATCGTCGGGTCGCCTTCGTCGGCCTTCAGATGCAGCACGCGCGTGGATTCGTCAGGAATATCAACGGGTGCGCCCTCGGGTGTCATCTCGGTCGAGGCAACTGCGGGGTGCCAGCCCATATCGTCGAAATGCCCGATCGCCTCCCAGACCTCGTCGGGGCTGGCATCCAGTGTAACGCTCATCTGCGCTTTCTGCCGTGACGGACCATGCGCGTTTGCCATCCCCGTCAAGGCCAGGGCCGCGCCAAGGGTGACAGCAAGCAGGTTCAACTTCATATTCCCAATTCCTCCCACGAAAGCCCGCACCATGGGCGGGTGTCTTGACGGAGCAACCATGCCCCGCGCCGCTTCGCCGCGTCTATCAGACGAAAGCTGTAGACAAATCTTCCCGGTCGGGCCGGGAAGATAAAACGGGTTGCCGAAGGGCGTCGTGACACTCAACATGCTGGCGGGGAGAGGAAAGAAATGTTCAAGGGAATCATAGGACTTTTGGCTGGTGTCTGGCTGATCGCCACCCCGGCCCCGGCGCAGGAACAGCCAGAGCCGACAGTGATCGGCGCTGCGGTTCTTCGTGTGGACGATCCCGGCCTGCCGCCGATATCCCGACTGGAACTGCCGGTGGAGGATCTGGGCTTCGCCGGCGCACGGCTTGCGATCGAGGACAACGATACGACCGGGCAGTTCATGGGACAGGATTTCGAGGCCGAAGAGGTTGCCGCGACGCCCGAGACCGCGTCGGATGAACTGGAACGCCTGATAGGCGAGGGCGTCGTTTTCATCGTGATCCTGGCCGATGACCCGATCATGCTGGCGCTTGCCGATCAGGCGGGTGACCGGGCGATGCTGTTCAATGCTGCTGCTCGCGGTGACAATTTGCGGGGCGAGGATTGCAGGGCGAACACCATTCATGTCGCGCCCAGCTATGCGATGCTGGCGGATGGTTTGGCCCAATTCCTGATGTGGAAAGACTGGTCTCGCTGGTTCCTGATCGAAGGCAGTCACCCCGAGGACACGGCCTTCGCCGCTGCCCTCAAGCGATCCGCCGTGAAATTCGGAGCCCGGATTGTCGAAGAACGCGTTTATGAGGATACCGGCGGTGCCCGTCGCACCGATTCCGGCCATGTGCAGGTACAAAAGCAGATGCCGGTCTTTACCCAACGCGCCTCTGATCATGACGTGGTCGTGGCCGCCGACGAGACGGATGTCTTTGCCGCCTATTTGCCGTATCAGACATGGGAGCCGCGCCCCATAACAGGTTCGGCCGGGTTGGTGCCACGCACATGGCATCCGGCGATGGAGGCTTGGGGTGCCAGTCAATTCCAGAACCGATTTGAAGAGTTGGCGAACCGTCCGATGCGGGAAGAGGATTACCAGACATGGCTGGCACTGCGCATGATTGGCGAAGCTGCGACGCGCAGCCAGTCCGCCGATCCAGAGGAACTGAAGGAGTTCATGCTGTCCGAGAATTTCGAGGTGGCAGGCTTCAAGGGTCAAAAGCTGACCATGCGTGACTGGGACCATCAACTTCGTCAGCCGATCTTGCTGACCACGGGACTTCTGATGGCGTCTGTCAGCCCGCAGGAGCAATATCTGCATCGGGTCAGCCAGCTTGACACCCTGGGAATCGATCGCCCCGAAACCGAATGCGAATTCTGAGAGGCAACATGAAACATATCCTGACCCTTGTCCTGTGCCTTGCCGCCACGCCCGTGCTGGCCAATCGTGTCTTTGTGACCAACGAGAAAGGCAATGACGTCACCGTTCTGGACAGCAAAACGCTGGAAGTGATTGGTGCCTATCCAGTTGGCAACCGTCCGCGCGGCATCACTATCAGCCCCGATGGCAAGGAGCTTTATGTCTGCGCATCGGATGATGACCTGGTGCGGGTATTTGATCCTGAAACAATGGAAGAGCTGCATACACTGCCATCCGGCCCCGACCCGGAGTTGTTCGTGCTGCATCCGTCGGGCAATCCGCTCTATATCGCCAATGAGGACGACAACCTGGTGACCGTGGTGGATACGGAAACCCACCAGGTTCTGGCCGAGATCCCCGTGGGGGTAGAGCCAGAGGGTATGGGGGTCAGCCCAGATGGCAAGGTGGTCATCAACACTTCGGAAACCACCAATATGGCACATTTCATCGACAGTGAAACCTTCGAGATCTTTGCCAATGTGCTGGTCGATTCCCGTCCGCGCTTTGCCGAATACAACCACGATGGCAGCAAGCTTTACGTCAGTTCCGAGATTGGCGGAACGGTCAGTGTGATCGATCCGGCGACGCAAGAAATCGTCCACAAGATCAACTTCGAGATTGCCGGTGTCCTGCCCGAGGCCATCCAACCCGTGGGGGTTCGTGTGACTTCGGACGGCAAGAAGGTGTTCGTGGCCCTCGGCCCCTCGAACCGCGTCGCCGTTATCGATGGAGAAACGGACGAGGTGCTTGATTATCTTCTGGTCGGACAGCGTGTCTGGCAGATGGCCTTCACTCCGGACGAGAAATATCTATTCACCACGAATGGTAATTCGAACGACGTCTCGGTGATCGATGTCGAGGGCAACGAAGTGGTGAAATCCGTACCCGTGGGCCAACAGCCATGGGGTGTTGTCGTCGCACCGGAGTGATCGACGGCCTGCAAGAAATCGAGGAGGAAAAAACATGACCCGTTTGTTGACGATCCTGATGATCATGGCTGGTCTGACTGTGCCGGCCGCCGCGCAAGACACGGCTACCGACGATTCGGTGGCATCCGAGACCGCGGAAACCGAGGCCATCGCAGCCGAAGAGGGTGACGACGACGACGACGAGGAGGAAGAATCCGGCGGCGGAGAAGGTGTTTACGAAGCCACGGGAAAATATGACTTTGGTTTTGCGGGCGTGCTCGCGCATGATAACCGGAGCGATCTGGCACCACTGACTCTGGCCTCTGGACAGCCGGTCGCGGGCGGTGAATACACGCTGAAATCGGGCGGTTATTATCGCATCGATATCAATGCGGATGGCAGCCAGGAGCTGGCGCTTTCGGGGGGCGATTTCTTCCGCGCGGTTTGGGTCAACGAGATCGTCATCAACGATATCGAAGTGCGGCCCGTGGGTGTGCACAGCCTTGAATTCGACGATGCCGGCACCGCCAGCATGAGCTTTATCGCCATCGTTCCGGGCCGCTACATCTTGTCGATCCCAGGATCCTCTGGCGAAACACAGCAAGCCGTGTTCAACATTCAATAGGTGAAGCAGGTATTTGGACAAAGAAGAAGTCGTGACAACCGCACTGGAAATAGATCAGGTCAGCCACAGTTTCGGACGCATCGAGGCGCTGAAGGATGTAACGCTGACCGTGCCACGCGGCGGGTTCACGGCGCTTCTGGGGGTGAACGGGGCGGGCAAGACAACGCTATTTTCGTTGATTACCCGGCTTTACAACAACAGTTCGGGCAGTATCCGGGTCGCGGGCTATGATCTGCGTCGTCAGCCTGCGCAGGCACTGGCCCGCTTAGGCGTAGTTTTTCAAAGCCGCGCCCTGGATGCCGATCTGACTGTGCGCCAGAATCTTGCCTATCACGCCAGTCTGCACGGCATCTCTCGCCGGGATTCAGCTGCGCGGATCGAAGATGTGTTGGCGCAGGTCGGGCTAAGCGAGAAATCGGGTGATCGCGTCTCGGCTCTTTCGGGTGGGCAACAGCGCCGGGCCGAGATCGCCCGTGCCCTGATCCACAGCCCCGACATCCTGCTTCTAGACGAGGCGACCGTGGGGCTGGATGTGAAATCACGCGCCGAGGTATTGGACCTGACCCGACGGCTGATCGCTGAAAATGGGGTTTCGGCTCTTTGGGCCACCCACATCATGGACGAGATCCAGCCCGCCGACGACCTCGTGATTCTGCATCAGGGGCAGGTGTTGCGGCAGGGGCGGGCGTCGGAGATCGCTTCAGGGCAGGGGCTGACCCAGGCATTTCTGGACCTGACGGGGGTTGCGGTATGAGCGATATCGCCTTCCCCTCGCGCGCCTGGATAACGGCGTTTCTCGGGATCGCTCACCGTGAGACTTTGCGCTTCGTCAATCAGCGCGGCCGGTTTCTTGCCGCGCTGGTCCGCCCGCTGGTCTGGTTGTTCATCTTCGCTGCTGGTTTCCGTGCGGTCCTAGGGCTGTCGATTACCGAACCCTACCAGACCTATGTCTTGTACGAAGTCTATGTGACGCCCGGCCTTTGCGCGATGATCCAGCTTTTTAACGGCATGCAGTCCTCGCTCTCGATGGTTTACGACCGTGAAACAGGGGCCATGAGAACGCTTCTGGTAAGTCCCTTCCCACGCTGGTTCCTGTTGGGGTCCAAGCTTGTGGCCGGGGTCGTCGTGTCGATCATTCAGGTCTATACCTTTCTTGCAATCGCTTGGTTCTGGGGTGTGCGTCCGCCTGCCCTGGGCTACCTGGCCGTCCTGCCCGCGATGATCCTGTCAGGACTCATGCTTGGCGCGATGGGACTGTTCCTGTCCTCGGCCATCAGGCAACTGGAAAACTTTGCGGGAGTTATGAATTTCGTCATCTTCCCGATGTTTTTCGCCTCTTCCGCGCTCTATCCGCTCTGGCGGATGCAGGAAAGTTCGACGCTTTTGCATGATATCTGCGCCGCGAATCCGTTCACCCATGCCGTCGAACTGATCCGTTTCGGACTCTACATGCAGGTGAATTGGCTATCCCTGGCAGTGGTCCTAGGCTGTTTGGCGGGGTTCTTCGGGGCAGCCGTGTTCATGTATGATCCGGCCAAGGGTCTATGGGCCCGAAGAAAGGGAGTGGCATGAAACATATTCTGACACTGATTGTCCTTCTGGCAGCGGGACCGGCGCTGGCCGCAAGCGGGACCGATCCGACCTGGCCTTGCATCCAGCGCAAGCAGCCTCACCTGTCCCTGGGTCAGGTCTGGTCTGGCCCGGTTCCAGATGAGACGACCGAGAAACTGGCCAGCGATCCGGAAATCGCCACCCTGGCAGATCGGCTGGAACAGCGACGACTTCCGCTGGAAGAGGCCGAGGCTGAAATTGCCGAATTCGCCGAGGAGGCCGATTCCGCGCAGCTGACAGCGCTGATGCTGGCGATCTTCAACCGGATTGAACCGGATCGGAGTGCGCTCATCGCGGGTATCGCGCGCTATGGACAGAAACAAGTCGAACTGTCCGACAGGATCGAGAACCACCGCGCGAAGATGGCTGAATTGGAAGCTGCCGACAATCCGGATTTCGATGCAATCGATGCCGAGGAGGAGGCCCTCGATTGGGATCAGCGCATCTTTACCGAGCGTCAGCAATCGCTGACCTATGTTTGTGAAACGCCGGTGATTCTCGAACAACGAGCCTTCGCTATCGCACGCGCAATCGCCAGCCATCTCGACTGACAAGATCATTCCAGCGTGGCGAAAGGAATTCAAATACTGGCCTCGTGGTTAACCTCCTGCTAGGACTCGCAGCAATGCTCATCAGCAACGAGGGCCACTCAAATGGCTTACGAAACGATTATCGTGGAAATCGAGGACGAGATTGCCCTGATTCGGCTCAATCGTCCCGAGGCTCGCAATGCGCTTAACAGTCAGCTGCTTGACGAGCTGTCCGAGGCGCTGACCAAGGCCGACCGAAACGACAAGGTGCGCTGCATCGTGCTGACCGGCAGTGAAAAGGCTTTCGCTGCCGGCGCCGATATCAAGGAAATGTCCGAGAAAACCTTTGTCGAAGCCTATGGCGAAGATCTCTTTGGCGAAAAGATCGATGCGATTCAGCGTGTGCGCAAACCGATCATCGCTGCAGTCAGTGGATACGCCTTGGGCGGTGGCTGCGAATTGGCCATGATCTGTGACTTCATCATCTGTGCCGAGAACGCCAAGTTCGGGCAGCCGGAGATCAATCTCGGTGTTGTCGCGGGAATCGGCGGCACTCAAAGGCTGACCCGATTCGTTGGCAAGGCCAAGGCGATGGATATGAACTTGACCGGGCGTTTCATGGATGCCGCCGAGGCCGAACGTTCCGGCCTTGTCAGCCGCGTCGTGCCGACGCCGAAACTGATTCCCGAGGCCATGGCGGCGGCGCATAAGATTGCCGAGAAATCTGCCGTCACGATCAAAGCCGTCAAGGAATCGGTCAATCGGTCTTATGAAACCACGTTGCGCGAAGGGCTCTTGTTCGAGCGCCGCACTTTCCATTCGATGTTCGCGACCGAAGATCAGAAAGAGGGCATGGCCGCCTTCATGGAAAAACGCGAAGCGCAATTCCGCGACAAATAAGTCGCATTTCACGAAGGGGTTGGCCAGGTAGTCGGGACAGGTAAAAGAATCAGCCAGCAACTGTTGACTTGAAACGGGGCCGGGCGTAGAAGCGCGGCTTCAAGAATTTACCCGAAAACAGTCGGAACCGCATACACATGGCCAATACGCCCCAATCCAAAAAGCGCGCACGCCAGACCCTGCGCAGCACCGAGGTCAACAAAGCCCGCCGGTCGCGCATTCGTACTTTTGTGCGCAAGGTCGAAGAGGCAATTGCCACTGGCAATGCCGAAGGCGCTCGCGAAGCCCTGAAAACCGCTCAGCCTGAACTGATGCGGGGTGTCACCAAGGGTGTCTACCACAAGAATACTGCATCGCGGAAAATGTCGCGCTTGTCAGCCCGTGTGAAGGCGCTTTCTGCTGCCTGAATCGTGCGTTGCACGATACGCAAAAAACGCTTTGATACGGCACAGTAAGACCCTGTTTCCAACAACGGGCGCGCAGTTCTCCTGCGCGCCCGTTGTTCGCTTGTGCACCTGCAGAAAATGACTAAATCGTTCATTTTGAACGGTTTTGAATTTTTCACTTATGAGTCAAAGGCCTTGCAGATTCGCTGACGAACAATGTCTGTCAAGCGCATAGTTCAGTTGCACGATCGGCTTCACTGATGCAAATTTTAGCCTGCGATTCACATCGCACTTTGGGGGACAGGTCGCACTGAAAGCCGGAAATTGATTCGGTGTTTCTTGTGTGATCGGGCGCTGAAAGAGACCACCTCTTCTGCCCTCGGACCTACGGCGGTCGGCTGCCACCGGCCTCTGTATGTCCTTGTCGTTTGATTGGTACGGGTCAGAACCCGGTGCAGCGACCGCAGCGCGGTCGCTCGGTGTTCTGTTGCCTGTCAAATCCCTCAAGGAAAAGCAGGGGGTTCTTGCCACTCGATGTGGTGGGGAACAAGACAGGATAAAGGCTGGGCGACGAG